>JAJQFQ010000083.1 GCA_021201035.1 Clostridiales bacterium | reverse complement strand
CCGCGCTTATCCGCTCCCTATGCCGGTATCTGGACAATAGCACTGATGCCGGTATTGGCGATTGAGGGAATGTTTCATTGTTGGCTGCCGCTCACCGGCCTGATGAGGGGAGAGGTGTTTTTCCTTCGTCCGGATCCGGATGTGACGATCCTGTCGCCGGGCATGTCGACGGCGGCAGTGACCGTAGGAGCGTATCAGGCTGCCGGCGGCGGGGTGTATCCGGATTCCGGCAGGGGATACAGTGCGGCGGGGACGGTGAAACCGGATGTGCTCGCGCCGGGTGTTTCGGTATACGGACCGGAGCCGGGAGCCGGTATCACCGTAACGGGCACAGGCAGATACGGAACCCGCAACGGCACCAGTGTCAGTGCTGCGGTTGCGGCGGGAGCCTGCGCACAGATATTTCAGTGGGGAATTTCGGAGCAGAATCTGGCCTGGCTGAATGCCACACACCTGGCCAATATTCTGACGCGCGGAGCCGTCCGTGACAGTGACCGTGTGTATCCGAACCGGGTATACGGCTATGGCCTGTTGGATGTATATGGCGCATTGGATGCGTTGCGGGTTACGACACTTTCATAGAAAAGTTTTGTATGGACTGTATCACACTTTTCATGCCGTGAAAACGATCTGCGGAAATCTGCTGCTGAAGCGATGTCCGTTCCAGAAAATCGATTTTCGCATGCAGGATTTCCTCCGGCGTCCGTCTGTCAAATAATGCCGCAATGACGGCGACGATGCCCTTTACGATCAGGGACTCGCTGTCGGCCTGTACAGAAACGAGGCCGTCCTGACAGGAAAGAACCAGCCAGAGCTTTGCCTGACAGCCGGGAATCAGATGTTCCGGTGTTTTTTGTTCCTCGCTGAGAGCCGGGAGATCGGCAGAGAGCTCCAGCAGGCAGCTGTATTGAGTCATCCAGTCTCCCAGCTCGTTAAAGTCATGAATAAACTCTTCCTGTTCATCTTCTATTGTCGGACGGATGGTTTCTGAGATTCCTGTTTTCATAGGGGTGTTCTCCGGGTCACAGAAATGCCGACAGGCTGAGAGGGTCGGCATTTCTGTATGGTGGTTTATTTTTTTTGCTGCAGCAATGCAAAGACAGCATCCGCGATCTTATATGTATCGGTCAGATCGGCTGTCGTGCCAGCGGGAAACCGGATTTCCAGTTCCCGCTGTATCGCCATCAGCAGCAAAACCTTTTTGTTCATGGCGGACGTCGTTCCCTCACAGGAGGAGGCACTGTCCGCGTGAAAGGCGTCTGTTTTCGAGAGGCGGATCGTTTTTGCAACGCTCAGTTCGGCGAGATCGTCCAGTTCATACACATCGGGAGCCTCATTGATCAGGGAATATTTGCACAGGATATAGGGATAGAGGTATTGATGCAGCTCCTGCCCGCTGTCAAACGGTCGCTCACGCATCTGTCTCATATATTTTTCGGCTTCCCGCTGATAAAAAAGCAGGCCGTCCTTATTTTTTATGATTGACATGGCAAGTTCCTCTTATCAATTTACGCGGTGACAACCTCTAAACCGAGCGCATCGCCGAGCATTTTCAGCTCTCTGGTGTAATCGCCGTAAGTGATGACCAGATGATTGCCGAAGTTGATATGCTTATAGAAGAAGTCCTCCTGATTCTTTACGGAGATAAACATACCTTCATCGCAGTTGTTCTTCTCTGCACCGGCGCCTCCAAGGATTGTGCCCCCGCGACAAACAGCTTTTTCGCATCCGGTGAGATGCGGATCATGGTAATGACCTGGCCGGCATCCTGTGTGAAGTCATAGCGGATGGTTGCACCGAATCCGCTGTGTGCAAAGGGCGCCAGACTGTATGCGGGCGGTTTCGTCTGATCGTATCCGCGCAGTCTGCGGTTCGGTGTAGAGTGGAAGATCAGATATACATTTTCTCTCTGGTCGGTGGCTGCTCTCAGATCTTCATCCGTGAAATTCTGAAGCTGCGCCATTTTTCCGTCCCGGAAGAGGACGGGGTTGGTATTGCCCATGTAAACGGCTTTGCCGGAGAGGCTTTCCATAATCGCCATGGCGAGGACGGAGTTGATATCCATCTCACAGGAGGAGGGGATGCCGTTCTCGTTATTCAGGGAGTGTGTCATACAGAACGTCAGCTTCTCTTCATTTAATCTTCTCGTGGAACAACTGTCGGGACATGGCATGGTGTAGGCGTTGCAGTCGTTGACTTTCAATAGTTTTTGCACCAGATAATAGCCCTTGATAGTGGCGATGACCATATCTCGTTCCATACGGACTTCCTCTGCCCCGGCGATCAGCTCGTCGGCGATTTTTTCTACTTCTTTCATGTCTTCCGGTGTGAGATTTTCCGCTTTCCGGCCGGGCAGGCTCGGATTCGAGGTGGGATCCGTCACATGGAGCTGATCCATCAGTTCGTGGATATTTACATAGCGGAACTGCACGCCGAATTTTTCCGTAACGGTGTTCAGATCAATAAAATTGTCGGAGGAGCTGTAAGATCTGGAGGAGTTGTATCTGGTTACAACCATGACTCTGGTTTTAGCCAGTGCTTTGCGCACATGAAGCACGCGCATATGTGCAGCCAGATCTTCCCAGTTCCGGTAAGCGTAGGCTTCCAACCCGCGGCTTCTGACGGCGGAGGTGTTTACCGCGGCTTCACAGCAGGTGTACGGCATCACGCCCTGCGGTTTGTTATAGCGCTGCGCAAATTCCAGATAGATATCGCCGCGGCCGATGCCGAAGGAGAAGAGATAGAAATCCACCTGATTCATATCCTTTGCCATAGCTTCAAACATATCTTCCCGGCTGCGGAACCAGTCGTCGCGTTCTACATAGACCGGGTCCATCAGATTGACGCATGCGGGCATGTGGGAGGCAACCTCCTCCTGAAACCGTTTGTACAGTTCGCCGTTCATCATGACGTCATAGTCTGTTTCAAGTTCCTCCCCTTTCCCGAATCTGCAGGGGCCTTCGTAATAGTATTGGTGTACCAGACCGATAAAAATGGGACGTACATTCAACTTGATTTCTGTGATTTTTTCCATTCGTGTTCTCCTTTTTTGATTTTGCGCTTCCGGAATGTGCGGCTTTTCCGGGAGCGGATTATTTTTATATCATAATAATACCATTCTACCTTGTTTGCGCGAAAGGCGAAAGCGAAAAAATGCATATAGTCAGTCGCTTTTTTCCTGATTAGAAATTCATTTTTATTGAAAGCAAGGCAGATTTCTTTTATAATGGCATACAGGTGAAATTTTTTTGGCATAAATAATCTATAAGAGGGGTATCGCAAGCAGCATTTTTACGGAGGAAACAGCATGTCTCAGAGAGAGTATCTTCGAATCAGCACACTGCAAATGCATTATTTTATAGAAGTGGCATCCTGCGGCAGCTTTACTTCGGCTTCCCAGCATCTGTACACGACGCAGTCTACCCTCAGCAAAACCATCTCGGCACTGGAGAAAAATCTGGACGTGCAGCTGTTTATCCGCAGCCATAAGCGCCTGTATTTGACGGAAGCCGGCCGGCATCTGTATGAAAAGTGGAAGAAGATCCTGTCAGAACTGGAGCATTCCGTGGAAGAATCCCGGATTTTGCAGGGAGGCCATGCTGACTATCAATCCGCTGGCAAAAAAAGAATATCCGGATGTCTCTGAATTGAAGGATTGTGACTTTGTCGGCATTTCACCGCTTTATACTCCCAGTTATTGCGGTATGATTAAAGATCTGTGTGCTTCTCATGGTTTTGAACCGCATTTTGTTCGCTATACGGAAAATGCGATTTCGTTGATTTATAATCTGCTTCATGAGAACGATGTGTTTATCTGTGATAAATATTTTCGGGATTATCAGAATCCGTCCATGCAGCTGGTGTAGTTTCGGCCGCTGCGTCATACGAAAAGCGGTATAGCGGTTATCTGGAAGAAAAATAATACGAAAAAAGAATTGTTGAATCTGATCGGGCTGCTGCAGCAGACCGTTTCCTGAAAGGACGAAGAGTCATTTGTGTTGCAAGTGACACTTTATTTTTTCAAAGAACAGATTCTTATAAACGAAAAAG
>JAJQFQ010000158.1 GCA_021201035.1 Clostridiales bacterium | reverse complement strand
TTAAGAAGAAACAATGCCGTATTTATGCGGCTTGTGGCGTTTCGCAAACGCCTATGACTTTCATACATTAAAAAAGGAGAAAACATCATGAAGATTTTAATCGTAGGCAGCGGCGGACGTGAGCATGCCATCGCCATGAGCGTGGCAAAGAGCAGCCGTGCGGATAAGATTTACTGTGCACCGGGCAATGCCGGTATCGGGCAGATCGCGGAGTGCGTCCCGATCGCAGCTATGGAGTTTGAAAAACTGGCGGCATTCGCGAAGGAAAAAGCTATTGACCTGACGATCATCGGCATGGATGATCCGCTGGTCGGCGGTATTGTGGATGTGTTTGAGGCGGAGGGTCTGCGCGTATTCGGACCGAATAAGGCAGCCGCAATTCTGGAGGGCTCCAAGGCGTTTTCCAAGGATCTGATGAAAAAATACCATATTCCCACGGCGGCGTATGAGAACTTTGACGATCCGGAAAAGGCGCTCGCCTATCTGGAGACGGCAAAGATGCCGATCGTATTGAAAGCGGACGGCCTGGCTCTCGGCAAGGGTGTGCTGATCTGTCAGACGCTTGAGGAGGCCAGAGCCGGCGTGCGTGAGATCATGCAGGATAAAAAATTCGGTTCGGCCGGCAACCAGATGGTCATCGAGGAATTTATGACAGGCCGTGAGGTATCCGTTCTCTCCTATGTTGACGGGAAAACGATAAAGATCATGTCTTCCGCACAGGATCATAAGCGGGCGAAGGACGGAGATCAGGGTCTGAATACCGGAGGCATGGGGACATTTTCTCCCAGTCCTTTTTATACGCAGGAAGTCGATGACTTCTGTCAGAAATACATCTTTCAGGCGACCGTGGACGCCATGGCAGCGGAGGGAAGGACCTTTAAGGGAATCATTTTCTTCGGACTGATGCTGACGGAGGATGGCCCGAAGGTTCTGGAATACAATGCGCGTTTTGGCGACCCGGAGGCACAGGTTGTCCTGCCGCGTATGAAAAATGATATTCTGGATGTGATGGAGGCGTGCATTGACGGTACGCTTGATCAGATTGACCTGCAGTTTGAGGATAACGCTGCGGTCTGTGTGGTGCTTGCCAGCGACGGATATCCGGTTTCCTATCAGAAGGGATTTGAAATCAGGGGACTTGAGAATTTTGAGGGAAAAGACGGATACTACTGTTTCCACGCGGGAAGCAAATTAAACGATGCGGGAGCGTTTGTGACGAACGGAGGCCGCGTGCTCGGTGTGACTGCAAAGGGCGCTGATCTGAAGGAAGCCCGTGCCAATGCCTACAAGGCGACGGAATGGATTGAATTCGATAATAAATATATGCGTCATGATATCGGGAAGGCGATTGATGAGGCGTGATTTGAATAAAAAAGCGATTATTTTTGATATGGACGGAACTCTCTGGGATTCCGTGGACAATATTGTAGATTCGTGGAATCTGGCTTTGCGGCAGGTCGGGGAGACCGGTGTCGTCGTCACCCGCGAGCGGATCATCGGACTGATGGGAAAGACAATGGATCAGTTTGCCAAAGAGCTGCTGCCGCATTACGCGCCGGACCGGGGCATGGAGGTTATGCATATTCTGGAAGAGGAGGAGAATGACTACCTGCGGCAGCACGGCGCTGTACTGCTGGGGGATGTAGAGGGTACGTTCCGGAGACTTCGTGATCTCGGTTTCGGTATCGGAATCGTGAGCAATTGCCAGTCCGGTTACATCGAGGCTTTTCTGGAATACTACCATTTGCAGGATCTGGTGGATGATATCGAATGCTACGGAAATACGCTGCACGGCAAGGCGGATAATCTGAAGCTTCTGATTGAGCGCAACGGACCGGAGCAGTATTGCTACCTTGGTGACACACAGGGCGATTATGATGTCTGCCGGGAAGCAGGAGTGCCGTTTGTGTGGGCGGCCTACGGTTTCGGGGATGTGTCGGCGGATGTACCGAGAATAGAAGCACTGGAAGAAATTGTGCCGTTAGCGCAAGAACTCATAAATTTACCGTAGGAGATATTTATGGAATTGGCCGGTGAACAATATATTTGCCACAATGATGAAAATTTATGGGATTTTGAAATTCTGGACGGTTGTGAATCTATGAATATGAATCACATTCATCCGTTGAAGCAAAGAGCGGTTTCTGCTTTGATCCGATTATTGGCTTATGATTCTCATGTCCGTGCGGCAATCGTTTTCGGAAGTGCGGTCAGGTTTGACTGCCATTCCGCAAGTGATTTGGATTTGCTGATCGTCAGAGATGATGATCAGATGAGGATTGACGCTCCTTTGGAGTCGATTCCCGGCGAGATGGATATCCTGTTTGCCTCACATCTGGGTGACAGACTGCGCCGTGAGATTGCACGGACAGGGGTTCTGGTATATTCAAGAGATGATGATACGAAGTGTCAGAAGGATGCCTGATTTTATTTATATCATAGGAAAGTTCGTCCTATAAACAAAAATCATATGGATGATTGGGAGGTAATATTGTGTGTGATATACGTTATTTTAAATCAGCCTATCACAATTATGAGGTGGCAGAAAAGCTGATACAGTATTATCAGAGTGACGAGTTGTACCTGAATGATGTAGCATATAATCTCCAGCAGTGTATCGAGAAAATGCTCAAAGCCTTTCTGGAATGCAAAGGAGTTACCGTGCCTCAGACCCATAGTATCCGAAAACTGGTGGAAATGTCGAAAAACAACGATTCCGTGATTGTAATCACAGACTGGATTCGGGATAATCAGTATGAGATTGAGAGTTGGGAGTCAGAGACCCGATATAATTTTGATGTTTGTCTGGAAGCAGACAGAATTCGAAAGGGATTGAAAGAGGTGCGGAAATTTCTTGAAGCCAATGACATGATTCCGGTTCTCAGTGAAAAAATTACGGATGAAATAAAAGAAAAACTGCTGAAAAAAATGCCGAAAACCATTCAAATCAGGAATGATTTTGAGTGGAACTGTTATTACAGCATTTTTAAAAACAGATTATGATAAGATAGATATTCTTACGGATGGCGGGCGTTCACAGGAACACCCGCAATTGCCGTTTAGCCTTCGGTATCGCTGCTGTCCTCTTCCTCGAGTGTGGCAACGGCCTCATTCAGCATCTGGATAAAATTATCTTCCCCCATTTTTTCAAAATGTTCGGATACGGACTCCAATTTGTCGAAAAAACTGGGTTTTCTGTTGCCGTCCTCATCACACGCGGCGGCGCAGGTGCTGCAATTATGTGTGCAATCATTAAATTCAGCCATGTAAAGTCTCCTTTCTGATGAATGTCTCAGATGTGGTAATCAATTTCTTTTTCACTGTCCTCAGCTGCCTTGATTCTCTGGAGATTTGCATAGGAATCAATGACATTCATGATCATTTCTTTATCTGATACGTAATCACTCTCTTTCATGACATCACCGCCTTTTTAATCAATATAAAAATATTATAGCGGTTTTTTTGATGGGTGTAAAGCCTGTTCTGCAATCAAAATTTTTGTGGAAAAAGCATGAAGAATGATATATAATATTTTTTGTGTGCAATTTCAGTGCGGAAAACGAATATCAGATTTGTTCGTCGTGCGATATATAAATGCATATGAGTTCAGGAGGATATATTATATGAGAGCAAGCGGTATTTTACTTCCGGTCAGCAGCCTTCCGTCCCGCTATGGTATCGGCGGTTTTACAAAGGAAGCATATGACTGGATTGATTTTTTAAAGAAAAGCGGACAGACATTCTGGCAGATTCTGCCGCTGGGACATACAAGCTACGGAGACTCCCCTTATCAGTCGTTTTCGACGGTTGCGGGGAATCCCTATTTTGTGTCTCTGGACGATCTGATCGAACAGGGACTTCTGACGAGGGAAGAGTGTGACGCAGCGGAGCTCGGCTCAAACCCGTCTTACGTGGATTACGGGAAACAGTTTGAAAATCGCTATCCATTGCTTCGGAAGGCTTATGCGAATGATAAAAAGAATGATCAGACAGCATTTGAAGCTTTCCTGAAAACGGAGGAGTCCTGGCTGCCGGACTACGCGCTTTTTATGGCGGTGAAGGATCTCCA
>JAJQFQ010000104.1:3534-24756 GCA_021201035.1 Clostridiales bacterium | reverse complement strand
GCAGAAAGCAGAAGCGGAAAAGCAGAAAGCAGAAGCGGAAAAGCAGAAAGCAGAAGCGGAAAAGCAGAAAGCAGAAGCGGAAAAGCAGAAAGCAGAAGCGGAAAAGCAGAAAGCAGAAAGGGCACAGCAGGAAGCGGCAGCTGCAGCCGGGAAATTAATTCAGGTATATCGGAACCTGATTGCGCGCGGCTTTTCCGAGGATGAAGCCCGGGATATTATGCAGATCAGTGAAGAGATGTTGAAAGAGATGTAAAACAACAGATAATCAGCAGCGAAAGAAAAACAGCTATAAAGTAAAAACAGAAATAAAGAAAAACGAAAAGCCCCCAGCATCAACCGCTGCGGGGCTTTAAAACGGAGAGTGTGGGATTCGAACCCACGTGCCCGAAATCGGACAACCGCATTTCGAGTGCGGCGCGTTATGGCCTCTTCGCTAACTCTCCACAGCCAACTATTATAAAGGTTTTTCAGATGGGAGTCAATTCTTTTTTTAAATCGCTTGTAAATCCCCTGCGAATTTGATACACTTTGTTTGATTGACGATACCAGGGTCAAAATGTCATGAATGGAGCGCTTGCGGTCCGATTCATGACTTTGGGACCCGCCAAAACACGAGAAAGTAGCCATTTTAGCCGTTTTTTGGCTAAAATGAGCGGATTTCGAGTGTTTTGAGGATTGCAGGAGTGCGTAGCACGGAGCAATCCGTAGGTATCATTTTTTAGGCAGGAGAAAGGAGAGAGGAGAGACCTTATGAAAAGAATAGGGATGCTGACCAGCGGCGGCGACTGTCAGGCTCTGAACGCGGCGATGCGCGGCGTGGTGAAGGGACTTGCCAGCAGCGGCGATGAGTTGGAGATATATGGTTTTTACGATGGATACAAGGGATTGATTTACGGCAACTACCGTTTCCTGACTTCGCAGGATTTTTCGGGAATTCTCACGAAGGGAGGGACGATCCTCGGCACATCGCGGCAGCCGTTCAAACTGATGCGTGTGCCGGATGAGAACGGTCTGGACAAGGTCGAGGCGATGAAGCATACGTATCATAAACTGAACCTGGATTGTCTGGTGATTCTGGGCGGCAACGGTACGCAGAAGACGGCCAATCTGCTGCGGGAGGAGGGGCTGAATGTCCTGCATCTGCCGAAGACGATTGACAATGATATCTGGGGGACGGATATTACGTTCGGGTTTCAGAGTGCCCTGCTCATCGCGACGAATACGATTGACTGCATCCATACGACGGCTGCTTCACACAACCGGGTGTTCCTGGTGGAACTCATGGGACACAAGGTCGGCTGGCTTCCGCTTCACGCGGGGATCGCGGGCGGAGCGGATATCATCCTGATTCCGGAGATTCCGTATGATATAGAGAAGGTAGTGGAGGCGGTTGACCGGCGTACACGGCAGGGCAAGGGATTTACGATCCTTGCGGTGGCGGAGGGAGCAATCTCAAAGGAACATGCCCGTTTATCGAAGAAAGAGTTCAAGGAAATGGTGAAGACCGTGCAGTATCCGTCCGTCTCCTATGAGGTAGCGGCTCTGATCGAACAGAAGACCGGCCGCGAGACGCGAGTGACGGTTCCGGGTCATATGCAGCGCGGCGGCAGCCCCTGTCCCTATGACCGGGTGCTCTGCACGCAGCTCGGCGCGGCGGCGGCGCAGGCGATCGAGGATAAGGATTACGGTTACATGATCGGCATGGTCAACGGTAAGACTGCGCGGGTGCCCTTAAGCGAGGCTGCCGGCCGGCTGAAGACGGTGGATCCGGACTGCCAGCTGATTCGGGAGGCCAAGAAAGTCGGGATCTGTTTCGGAGACTGATGCCAAAAGATATACATGATGGTCTGCGTATGTATACCGCGGATCTGTGATTAAAAATTGCAGCAAGGAGCCGAATATGTCATACACGGCTTTATACAGGAAGTACCGGCCGGACACGTTTGAGGACGTAAAGGGCCAGGACCACATAGTGACAACTTTAAAAAATCAGATACGGGCGGATCGGATCGGTCACGCGTATCTGTTCTGCGGCACCCGCGGCACGGGGAAGACGACGGTGGCGAAGATTTTCGCCCGGGCGGTGAACTGTGAGCAGCCGGCGGACGGGAACCCATGCGGAGAGTGTCCGGTGTGCCGGAATATTGCATCGGGCTCTTCCATGAACGTGGTCGAGATCGACGCGGCCTCGAATAACGGTGTGGATAATATCCGGCAGATCCGGGAGGAGGTTTCGTATTCTCCCGCTGAGGGACGTTACAGGGTGTATATCATTGATGAGGTGCATATGCTCTCCATCGGCGCATTTAACGCATTGCTGAAGACACTGGAGGAACCGCCGCCTTATGTTATTTTTATTCTGGCGACGACGGAGGCGCACAAGATACCGGTTACGATTCTCTCCCGCTGTCAGAGATATGATTTTCGGCGGATTTCCATTGATACGATTGCGGCGCGTCTTAAGGATCTGCTGCAGCAGGAGCAGGTAGAGGCCGAGGACGCGGCGGTTCGCTATATTGCAAAAGCGGCGGACGGTTCCATGCGCGACGCTCTGAGCCTGCTGGATCAGTGTATCGCTTTTTATCTGGGAGAAGCGCTGACCTACGACCATGTGCTGGATGTGCTGGGAGCGGCAGATACCGAGGTGTTCAGCCGCCTTTTGCGGGCAGTCCTGGCGCAGGACGCGGCGGGCTGCATTCGCATTCTGGAGGAGATGATTCTTCAGGGACGGGATCTGGGCCAGTTTGTCACGGATTTTATCTGGTATCTCAGGAATCTTCTGCTGGTAAAGAGCTCGGATGATATGGAAGATGTGCTGGATATGTCTGCGGAGAATCTCGCTCTTCTGAAGGAAGAGGCGGATATGACGGAGCCGGATGTGATCATGCGCTATATCCGTGTCTTTTCAGAACTGTCGGGGCAGCTTCGATACGCTTCCCGGAAGAGGGTTTTAATTGAGATCGCGTTGATTAAATTATGCCGACCGGCCATGGAGTCCGCGCAGGATGCGCTTGCTGACAGGGTCGCTTCTCTGGAAAAACAGATGGAGCGCGGAGTCGTCGCGGCAGCAGAACTGTCATCGCAACAGGCGGAAGACATAAAGCGGCGCACGGATTCGGATGAGACACGGGCGCCCGTCAGGGCGGCTCCGGTGATGCCGAAAGCGATACCGGAGGATATCCGGCAGACGGTGAAGAACTGGCCTTCCATCATTCAGGAACTGCCGGGGCTGGTTCGCTCATATCTGAGAACGGCGCATCTGAGTCTGGGCGGAGAGAATAAATTAATGCTGGTGTTTGACGACGATATGGCATATACTTATGTGACGGAGGGCACACGCGTGCAGGAGATCACAGACTGTATTTCCCGGCGAATCGGGAAAGCGGTTGAACTGCAGATCGAGGAAAATGTCAACACGGCGCCTTTTGAAGAGAATTATATTGATCTGGAGAAAATCATCCATATGGAGATTGATATTGAAGACGAATAAGGAGACAGAAATATGGCAAAAGGAAAAGGCGGCTACCCGGGCGGTATGTCGGGCAATATGGGCAATCTGATGAAGCAGGCGCAGAAGATGCAGCGTCAGATGGAAGAGGCTACGAAAGAGCTGGAGGATAAGGAGATCACGGCGGCGGCCGGCGGCGGCGCCGTGGAGGTAACGGTATCCGGCAAGAAGGAGATCGTAAAGGTGAAGCTCTCGGAGGAGGTTGTGGATCCGGATGATATTGAGATGCTGGAGGATCTGATTATGGCGGCGGCGAATGAGGCGCTGCGTCAGATGGAGGAGCTTTCCCAGGAGTCCATGTCCAAGATCACCGGCGGACTGGGCGGATTGGGAGGAGGATTCCCCTTCTGATGGATTATTACAGCAAACAGATCACGAAGCTGATTGATGAACTTTCTTCTCTCCCCGGCATCGGAAACAAGTCCGCACAGCGTCTGGCTTTTCATATTTTAAATATGCCGGCGGAGCGGGTGGAACGACTGGCGGATACGATCGTGGACGCGAGGCACAATGTTCGTTATTGTCGGACCTGTTATACGTTGACGGACGCGGAGGAGTGTCCGATTTGCAGGAATGCGGCAAGAAACCATCATATGATTATGGTGGTGGAGAACACGCGCGATCTGGCGGCTTATGAGAAGACCGGGAAATATGAGGGTGTCTATCATGTGCTGCACGGCACAATCTCACCGATGCTCGGCATCGGTCCGGAGGATATACGCCTGAAGGAACTGATCAAGCGTCTGGAAGGCGATGTGGATGAGGTGATCATCGCGACGAATTCCAGTCTGGAAGGAGAGACCACCGCCATGTATATCAGTAAGCTGATCAAGCCGACGGGTATTAAAGTTTCCCGCATTGCCAGCGGCGTGCCGGTGGGCGGCGATCTGGAATATATTGATGAGATGACATTGCTGCGTGCTCTGGAAGGACGCGTGGAGTTATAATACTATGAAAGGAAGTGTTTTCATGCCGGCATTACAGCCACAACCGGAAATCATGACGCTGGAGCAGTATGAGGCATTCCCGGAGGATGCCCGGATAGAGATTTTTGAGGGTGTTGCTTATGACATGGCCGGACCATCAGAGAGCCATCAGACGATTTCTACCGAACTGACCACCATACTTAATACTTATATCAGGCAGAAAAATGGTTCCTGCCGGGTGTTTCATGCTCCATTTGATGTGAAGCTGAATGACCGGCCGCTTACTATAGTTCAGCCTGATCTGATGGTGATTTGCGACAGAGATAAGCTGGACGGAAAACGTTGCAACGGGGCGCCGGATTTTATTATTGAGATAGTTTCTCCGGGTAATGCGTCGGATGATTATATACGGAAGCTTTATTATTATAAGAATTACGGGGTGCGTGAGTATTGGATTGTGGATCCCCGTCGGAAGATTGTAACAGTAAATTATTTTGAAGGCGATATTGTAAGTGTTCAGTATTCCTTTGATTCCATCATCAAAGTGAATATTTATAAGGATCTGTATATTGATTTTTCTGATATCGCTGAACTCCTGAATAACTAGAGAGGATTGGATGATGACAAAAACAGAACTTGAAAAACTGGCTGTGGAGGTGCGAAAGGGTATTATCACCGGTACCCACAGCGCGAAGTCCGGACATCCGGGAGGATCTCTGTCCGCGGCGGAGATTTTTACTTATCTTTATTTTGAAGAAATGAGAGTGGATCCCGCGAATCCGAAGGATGAGAACAGAGATCGTTTCGTTCTTTCGAAGGGACATGTGGCACCCGGTTTGTACGCGACGCTGGCGTTGAAGGGATTTTTTTCGATGGAGGAGATGACGAATCTGCGTCAGATCGGATCGTTCCTTCAGGGACATCCTGACATGAAACATACACCCGGCGTAGATATGTCCAGCGGTTCTTTGGGTCAGGGATTTTCCGCGGCGGTGGGGATGGCGCTGGCCGCAAAGATGGATGAAAAGGATTATCGGGTTTATTGTCTGGCCGGAGACGGTGAGATTCAGGAAGGACAGATCTGGGAAGCGGCGATGTTTGCCGGACACAGGAAGCTGGACAATCTGGTTCTGATCGTAGATAACAACGGTTTGCAGATCGACGGGGATATTGCGGAGGTCTGCTCACCGTATCCGATTGATGAGAAGCTCGCAGCTTTTCACTTCCATGTGATTACCATCGACGGAAATGATTTTGATCAAATCGCCGCAGCCTTCCGGGAGGCACGCGAGACGAAAGGGCAGCCGACGGCCATTGTCGCGAAGACGGTGAAAGGCAAAGGCGTTTCCTACATGGAAAATCAGGCGGGATGGCACGGCAAGGCGCCGAATGACGAGGAGTATGCCATCGCGATGGAAGAACTGAGAAAGGCGGGTGAAGCATTATGTCAGAAATAAAGAAGATTGCGACGCGGGAGAGCTACGGCAACACGCTGGTTGAACTCGGAAAAGTACATGAGGATCTGGTTGTTCTGGATGCTGATCTCGCGGGTGCGACAAAGACGGGTATTTTTCAGAAGGTATTCCCGGAACGCCATATAGACTGCGGTATTGCGGAAGCGAATATGATGGGAATTGCGGCAGGGCTGGCGGCATGCGGCAAGGTGCCTTTCGCCAGTTCGTTCGCCATGTTTGCGGCGGGACGCGCTTTTGAACAGGTGAGAAACAGTATCGGTTATCCGCATCTGAATGTAAAGATCGGAGCGACACACGCGGGTATTTCCGTGGGTGAGGACGGGGCGACGCACCAGTGCAACGAGGATATTGCCCTGATGCGGTCGATTCCGGGCATGGTTGTGATCAATCCGTGTGACGATGTGGAGGCGCGCGCGGCGGTACGTGCGGCATATGAGTATGTGAGACCGGTTTATCTGCGTTTCGGCCGGCTGGCGATTCCCGTGATTAATGATGAAAGCTCTTATCATTTTGAAATCGGTAAGGGTATCACGCTGAGAGAGGGAAAGGACGTTACGCTCATTGCGACTGGGCTTTGTGTCAATGAATCGCTGGAGGCGGCGAAGCTTTTGGCGGCGGACGGAATTGACGCGGAAGTGATTAATATTCATACGATCAAACCTCTGGACGAGGAGCTTGTCATCGCATCGGCGAAAAAGACAGGAAAAGTCGTCACCGTGGAGGAGCATTCGGTCATCGGGGGTCTGGGCAGCGCGGTTTGCGATGTGTTGAGTGAGAAAGAGCCGACACGGGTGATGAAAATCGGTGTGAATGATCAGTTCACTGTTTCCGGCCCGGCCGTACAGCTGATTAAAAAATTCGGACTGGATGCGGAAAGTATCTGTGCGAAGGTAAAGGCTTTTGTGTAGGATATTTCCGGTTCAGCAGGTATAGTTGATATTATTTTAAGAGACGGAAGGTGAGTCTGCGGCGTGAATGCCGCGGACTTTTTTTATATCATAGGAAAGTTCGTCCTATGATATAAAAACGCTCCGCGAGGATGCGCAGCTCGCGGAAGTGAAATTATTGCTGACGCAACCGCTCGCGCGCGAAGTGTCGCAAAGCGACACTTTATTTCCGGGGGGGGGCTGATCCCATGCGCGAAATTTGCGAATTCTTCTGCGCGAAATCGGCAAAATATGCGGACATTCTGTGTTAGGATGACGCATAAATTAGTAGGTGACCGTGAGAAGATGAAAATTTCTCAAGCGGCGCTTTGTTCCATTAAAACGAGGAGGATATGGCCGTGACAAATCAGGAAAACAGCAGTATCGCGCTGCCGAAGAACATCAGGCAGATCGGAACGTTTGGGGATAAATATCGGATTTACATAGAGGATTTTGTATATACGTATGTGCATCGTTTTCTGCACCAGAGGAAACGCGGGGATGCCGTTTTGGCGGCGGTTTTGCTGGGGAAAATCAATGTATGCGGGGAGCAGGAATATGTGTTTATCAGCGGGGCACAGAAGGTGGATTTTGAAATCGCGCAGGAGAGCAGAACTGATGGACCAGGAAAGCATGAACAGGAAATGTACACAGCGGACAGGCATGGACAGCAGGACAATGAACAGGAACCGTGTGTGTCGGAATTGCCCGGCCGGAAAGAGAATGGTTCTGATGCATGGGAACAGGACGGATCGTTGCGGCGGATGCAGAAATCCGGAACAGGGGATGATTCCGCCGCAAGACAGGAGGAATTTTGGGACAGGGTATATCAGCGGATTAAAAATTCGTTTGATGATCTGGATATTCTGGGGTGGTATTTCAATTTGGACGGGAGCAGTCTGGAGATCCATGCGCAGCTTCAGCAGTTTTTTGAGTCCACTTATAAAAAAGGTTCCCGTTTTCTGTATTATGAGGATTCTCTGGAACAGACTGATGCGTTTTTTGTGCAGGAACAGCACAGGCTTCAGAGATTAACCGGTTATGCGGTGTATTATGAGAAAAATCCGCAGATGCAGCAGTTTATGATGGAAGAAAAAGAACGCCTGACGCCGAGACCTCTTCGGGAAAGTTATCTGGCTGAACAGCATGGTGATGAGGCGGTGCAGAACTATCGCGCCATTATGAATAAACTGAATGAGAAACCGAAGAAAAACAGAATGCAGCCGATCGTCTGCGCGGCGGGAGCCGCGGTTCTGGTGATCGTGGCGGCGACGGCTGTGACACAAATCGGTAATTATCAGAATCTGAAAGTGCTGCAGCAGACCATGGAGGCGCTTTCCGGGTCGGTGAATGATGATGACGGACTGAGCGCGGAGGAAGATATGGGGACAGAAGAGTATGGTGCAGAGCCGGCCGCTTCGAATGACGCGGCAGAGACGGAGGCTGCAGATCAGAATGCTGCTGATGATTCGAACGATGATATATCAAATGACGGAGGTACTGCAGCATCTGCGGATGGAAGCGCGGGTGTATCAGATGACGATTTTGCCGCTGTGTCGAATGAAGAAAATACGGATGCGTCGGATGCCGGAATCACAGCTTCCGCGGACGAAGGGAGCGTTTCAGATAACGCAGGAGGTTCCGCGGATGCCGACGCGGGTGTAACCGAGACATCTGCTCAGACAGCTTCAGGCGGCGGAAGTACATCCGCGCAGAGCAGTAATTCCGGCTATTATACGGTGCAGTCCGGAGACAATCTGCTGTCAATCAGTCAGTCCGTTTACAATACAACAGAAAAAGTGGAGGAAATCTGTGAGTTGAACGGGATTGAAGATATGGATATGATCTATGTCGGACAGGAGCTCCTGCTGCCATAGCGTGCCATAAAGCGATATGTGCAGGAAAAGTTTGAAATTCGTCATGCTTTATGATATACCTATTAATGAAACTGATTTTTATCATATAATCAAATATACAGTTTCAATGTGCCGTCGGGACCGGTTGGCTGTCAGCGCGGCTGCAGGAGGTATTCATGGACAGCAGGACGAAAAATAATCTGCATGTGGTTGAGACAGACTGGGATGAGATCGAGAAAAAGATTCGCAAACACCGTTTGAAGCGTTTGCGCCGGATTGCGATGATTGTCGGAGTATGTGTGGCGGCTTTCATAGGGTATTATGTTTTTATGCAGCATAAGTCATATGATGAATATACCGTAACGGAAGAGATTACCCGATCGGATTCATCGGCCGCTGATTATCTTGCCTATGCCGGCGGTTATCTGAAGTACAGCAATGACGGCGCATCCTATGTCAGTATGGATAATACGGTTATCTGGAATCAGAGCTATGAGATGGAAAATCCCATGGTATGTGTTTGTGAATCCTATGCGGTGGTTGCGGACCGTGCCGGAGAGACGATTTATGTAATGGATGAGGATGGACTGCAGGGAGAGATCGCGGTGAATATGCCGATTTCAAAGATTGAGACAGCATCCCAGGGAACGGTTGCAGTGCTGATGGAGGAGAGCGGCACCGGTTATCTTTCTCTTTTTGATAAGAATGGGAATCAGCTTGCCGAGGGGGCGATTCACGCGGAAAACAGCGGTATACCTATGGATATTGCGCTATCGTCGAACGGGAAGAATCTGGCGGTTTCTATCGTGGACATCAGCAGCGGTTCCGCAGGATCGACGGTTCAGTTTTATAATTTCGATACAACAGGTCAGAACCAGATTGACAATATGGTCGGCACATTTACCTATGCGGATACCGTGATGCCGGAGCTGGTTTATGCGGACGATGATACATTGCTGGCTTTTGCGGATAACGGGGTCTATACATTTACCGGTTCCTCCTCCCCGAAGGAGAGCGCCATGCTGGCGGTAGAAGACGAGATCATGAGTATCTTTTACGATGACAGCTATTTCGGACTCGTTTACAGTGACACATCGAAAGATGCCGGGCGTATCATAAAAATATATGATACGGATTGTAAGGAACAGGTGACAATTGAAACGGAGTTTTCTTATGACAGCATCGGATTTTTGGATAATCATGAAATCTGTCTGTTAAATTCCGGCCAGTGCAGCATTTATACACTGGGAGGACTGCAGAAGTTTACCTGTGAGTTTGAGGAGGAAATCATCGAGGTTTTCCATGAAAGCGGTTTTCGGAATTATGTGATTCTGAAGCGGGATGTCACGGAGCGTGTGCGTTTGAGGCTGTTCGGCAGTACGGAGACGGGAGCAGAAGCGGAGACAGGGACAGAAGCAGAGACAGGGACAGGGAC
The DNA here is from genome assembly GCA_021201035.1 of Clostridiales bacterium. Lineage (GTDB taxonomy): Bacteria > Bacillota > Clostridia > Lachnospirales > Lachnospiraceae > Eubacterium_I. The sequence continues at coordinate 14,630 of JAJQFQ010000104.1, read as the reverse complement.
AGAGGCAGAGACAGAGACGGAAACGGAGACAAATACAGAAACGGAATCAGGAACGGAGACGGAAACAGAAATACAAACAGAAACAGAGGATGAAACATGAACTGGTTGTTGATTGTGATACTGGTCATATTTGTGATATTGGTGATTCGCGGATGGCGCCGGGGGCTGTTGAAGATGCTGTTCTCCGTGATTTCCATTGTGGTCCTGATCGCGCTGGTTGCCTGGGCGACTCCGCATATCAGTACATTGATCCGGGAAAATACCGGCATCTATACCATGATAGAAAACAAATGTACGGAGGCAATCCAGACGAGAGTCGAGAGCAGCCTGGAGAGCACTTTCAGCCCGTCGGATGACAGTACCGGTGTGTCGCTGCCGGAGACAATTACTTCTTATATTCTCGGCGGCGGGGAGGATGCCATTGCGGAGTCGGGTGTGTATGAAACGGCGGGATCGAATGCGGCCGACTGGATTTTGTCGGGAGCGGCTTTTCTGATCGCGTTGATACTGGCGGTTATTATTGTAAAATTGATCGGGCACGCGCTGGGGATCGTGAATCATATTCCGGTCATCGGCGGGATCAACCGGGTGCTGGGGCTGTTTGCGGGGGGATTCGAGGCATTTGTTGTGGTCTCGCTGTTCTTTCTGTTTGCGGCGTTGATCGCAGGAACGGATGCGGGCGGTGCAATCACGGCGTGTATAGATGAAAGTGAATTTTTATCATATTGGTATGATCATAATGTGCTGCTGCAGTTAGGGTTGCTGTCGTAAGGAAAAATAACTTGCACTGAGCGGAGTCTTGTGTTAGAATGTGCGTTAGCATTTGCTAATGCACGTTTGTTTTATATTACTTACAGAGGATGTTGAATGAAAAAAAGAATTATTATTTCAGGAATGGCAGCTTGTATTCTGGCATGCGCCGTGTTGGGCGGATGCGGATCCGGAGACAGTACGGCAGATACCGGATTGTCCGAGACGGTACAGGAGGATATATCGGCAGAGGCTGAGCCTTCTTCAGATTCAGCAGATGATGCGGAGAATGTTTCGGATTCATCGGAAGATACTTCGTACAGTCAGGATTTTTTTGCCATGGATACCTATATGACACTGACTGCGTATGGTGAGAACGCACAGGCTGCGGTGGAGGCAGGCGTGGCGGAGATTGAACGACTGGATGCGCTGCTTTCTACCGGTGATTCCGACAGCGAGATCTATGCACTGAACGCGGCAGGAGGCGGTGAGCTCTCTGAAGAGACGGCGTATCTGATCGAGCGCTCTCTGGAGGTTTATGAGAGTACCGGCGGACTGTATGATATTTCCATTTATCCGGTTATGGATCTGTGGGGATTTACCGGATCGGATGAGAGTGCCTTTGCCGTACCGGATGAGTCGGTACTGGAGGAGACGCTTGCTCTGGTGGACGCGGGGAAACTTACGCTGACAGAGAATGAGGACGGAACCGTGGTCTTGTCTATGGAAGAGGGCATGCAGATCGATCTGGGCGGTATTGTCAAGGGATATGCGGATGACCGAATCGCGGAGATTTTCGCGGAATACGGAGTACAGAGCGCGATTATAAATCTGGGCGGTTCTGTCCGTGTGGTGGGAACCAAGACGGACGGCAGTCTCTGGAATGTAGGTATTCAGGATCCGGAGGACAGTTCCGGATATCTGGGCGGACTGGCTCTGTCCGATATGGCGGTCGTGACGTCCGGAGGATATGAGCGGTATTTCGATGATGAAGAGACCGGTGTCAGGTATCACCATATTATTGATCCGCGGACCGGGTATTCCGCGTATAACGGGCTGATTTCAGTGAGTATTATCAGTGAAGACGGCACGCTTGCGGATGCGCTCTCGACTTCACTGTTTATCATGGGCACGGAGGAGGCTATTGCTTACTGTGAGGAGCATTGCGCGGAGGATGGTTTCGATGTGCTGATGGAGACGGAGGACGGGGATATCTATATCACGGACAATCTGGAAGACAGTTTTATCGATATCAACGGAAATACGGAGCTTCATATCATAACAACGCATTGATGTGCCGCTGTCGGATTCGTGCGAGTATGCAGATACGGACTGCCAGATGAATGGAGAAGGAAATACAAACATGAGTAAAACGCAGATTTCTGCAAAGAAAAAACATCTTTCGGCGAAAACAATAGCGGTTCTGGCGATGATGATTGCTCTTGCCATGATTTTCAGCTACGTAGAAACGCTGATTCCGATTAACTTCGGGATCCCGGGTGTCAAATTGGGTCTGGCCAATCTTGCCATCGTGGCGGCGCTCTATCTGCTGGGCGGAAAACAGGCACTTCTGATCTCGGTAGTCCGGATTATTCTGAGCGGATTTCTGTTCGGAAATCTGGCGTCTATTATGTACAGTCTGGCGGGAGGTCTGCTCAGTCTGGCGGTTATGATCCTGCTTACGAAGACAAAAAAGCTTTCTGCTGTGACGGTCAGCATTGCGGGAGGAATCTGTCACAATATCGGGCAGATTATAGTTGCGATTCTTGTAGTGGAGAATTTAAAGCTTGTCTATTATATACCGGTGCTTCTGATTTCCGGGTTTGTGACCGGACTGCTGATCGGTATTGTGTCTCAGCTTGTACTGCCGCGTGTGCAGCGCGCCTTTCGGTCGGTTTAAAGAGCTTTCGGACATCCCATTCATAAAAAATTTACATTTAATTTATAAATTGGAAAAAAACGGGTTGACGGATTGACAGAAACGGTGCTATGATGACTTAGGTTAGCAATAAATAACAAATATTAGATATAGAAAGCCGAGGTTAGAAATGTCAGACATAAAGAAGGATAATACAACTGAAGCGGGAGAAAAACAGGACTCAAAAACAATGACGCCGAAAAGCTTTAAGGTTTTTGCGCCGATCTTGTCGGCGGTTTTGGTTGTGGCATGTATCGGTACTTCTCTTTCCGCCTGGTCGCCGGCGGTCTATGAGGCGCAGGCCATGCCGACGGTGGACGAGACGGCAGATGGGACTGACGCGGTGTCTGACACGGAAACCGCTTTGGAAGGCGAGTTTTTTGATCTGGATGACGGCGTTTATTACGGCAGCGGTACCGGCTACGCAGGGAAAATTTCCGTGGCGGTGACGATCGCCTCCAAACAGATCACGGAGATTGAGGTTACGGAAGTGGAGGCGGATGATGAGGCTTTCTTTAACCGCGCAAAGGGCGTGATCGAGGAGATCATCAGCACGCAGAGCCTGGATGTGGATGTGGTGTCCGGCGCGACCTACAGTTCGCGCGGTATTATCAGCGCTGTAAAAAATGCGCTGACCGGCGAGGAGGACGACGGCGAGACGGCCGAGGTTGAAAGCGGACAGGGTGAGACGTCCGTGGAAACCGTGGAGGATGCTGCCACTTATAATGACGGCACTTACTACGGGGCTGCGACCGGATTCCGCGGTACGATTACCGTGAAGGTGGTTATTGAGAACGGTCAAATTGTTTCCATTGAGATTACAGACAGTTCAGACGATACCGCGTATCTCAATAAGGCTTCCGCGCTGATCTCGTCGATTATATCGGGTCAGAGTACAAATGTGGATACCGTGTCCGGGGCGACGTACAGTTCCGTGGGTATTATCAATGCGGTGCGCAATGCACTGTCGCAGGCGGCTGTATCCGGAACCTCGGGTGATACGACGGCGCAGCTGACAGTAAGCAGCGTATCGTCCGGCAGCAGTACAACGTTTACTGCACCTGCAGTTATGGCGGGGGAGAGCGGTTCTTTTCCATATCCGGATGGCACGTATTACGGAACAGCCGAGGGCTGGGGCGGCGATATTACCGTGGCAGTGACCATACAGAATCAGACAATTACATCTGTATCTATCACATCTGCGGAGGATGAGACAGAGGAGTATTTTAATCAGGCGAAGGTACTGGCACAGAGCATTGTGACGGCACAGAGTGTGGATCTGGATGTGGTGTCCGGGGCGACGTACAGTTCCAGGGGTATCCTGGACGCGGCGAAAGCCGCGCTTGCAGCGGCGGAAGCGGCGGCATCGAATAACAGCGGAACTTCGGAAACCGAGGGCTCATCATCGGATAATAGCGGAACGTCGGCGAACGATAGTTCGGGAACCGATTCTTCCGATAGTACAAATACAGACTCTTCCGGAAACTACGGTTCCGGGTCGACGGGTACCGCTGGCAGCGGGAACGATCAGGCGTCCTCAGAATTATACGCGGACGGTTCCTATACGCTCAGCGTTGTCTGCAACCCTGATGAAGACGAAGATTTTGACAGCTACAATCTCACGGCGACCGTGACGATTTCCGGCGATCAGATTGTAAGTATTACCGATATTTCGGGTGATGGTGATTCGGGCAATGATAAATATATTTCCTGGGCGGCAAACGGCAGATCGTCTTATACAGGCGTGGTTGACCAGATCATTGCGCTGAAAAAGGGCAATGTGACGGAAAGCTCCGTTGCGGCTGTGGATGTGGTTTCACGGGCGACCTGTTCCTCAGATGCGCTGAAGGCATTGTGTCAGGAGGCGCTTCGGCAGGCGGCGGAAGCATTTTCAGTGAATGCATCGGCATCAGCAGCGGTTTCAGTTACATCGGAAAGCAGTGTTTCCAGGACAGACATCGGTGATTCAGATACAGATGCTGACAGTGCTGCGGCAGAAGCAGGAGAGACAGACAGCAGCCATGCGTCGGGTACAGATGCTGGGTCAGCGGTTGTGGTAACCATGGAGGCTTTAGCGGAAAACAAACCGGATATTTATAGTATAGAGGGCAGCGATAATGAAGAAATTCCTGATTCGAACCTGTAATGTAATAGTAATTGTTGCTGCATTGCTGGGATATAATCATGTGGCAAAGGCTCATGAGGCACAGGATGCGGAAGCAAAAGCGGATGCGGATGCCGCCAATGCCGAGGTGGAGGCCGCGCTGGCAGAGCTTGCCGGTGACGAGGAGACACAGAGTGCCTATACCGACGGTGTTTATCAGGGAACGGCGACCGGCTTCGGCGGGGATATCACGGTGGAGATTACCGTTGAGGATGGCGAGATTACAGATCTGACGATTCTTTCGGCGGAAAACGAGGACGGCGCCTATCTGACGATGGCGGAGGACATTATAGATGCGATTCTGGAAGAACAGAGCGCGGATGTGGATACCGTTACCGGAGCGACATTCAGCTCCACCGGCATTAAAAATGCAGCTGCGGAGGCTCTGGCAGCAGCACAGTAATACAGAAAGAAACTTTATATGAAAAAACCAGATAAAAAAGCAATAAAGAAAATACATGTATGGATCCGTGCGATCATACAGCTTCTGTATTTTCTGTTCATACCTTCGGCATACACGGCGGCGTTCGGCGGCGTGAAGTACATATTTACACAATTGGGCTCCGGGGCAAGCCTGGAGCTGACCTCCTTTGTAACAACGCTGATCGTGTTATGTATATATACGGTTGTATTTGGCAGATTCTTCTGCGGATTTGCCTGTGCCTTCGGCAGCCTTGGCGATGCGCTGCACGCGTTTTACGGATGGATTTGCAAAAAAATAAAAAAGAAACCGGTAAAGATTCCCGCAGGCTGGATGAAAAAAATGTCTGTAGTGAAATATATTGTATTGGCAGCCATTGCGGTGGCCTGTTTTGCCGGAGTTTATACGAACACACAGGGCATGAGTCCGTGGGATGTGTTTTCCATGCTTCATGCGCGGAACTTTCAGCTGGGCGGATACACGGTGGGACTGGTGCTGCTGATCCTGATTGCGGTCGGTATGTGCCTGCAGGAGCGGTTTTTCTGCCGGGTGCTCTGTCCAATGGGAGCGATTTTTTCCATGTTGCCGGTACTGCCGCTGTTTTCCCTTCGCAGAGACAGGGAGAATTGTATCAAAGGATGTAAAGCCTGTACCATGAAATGTCCGGCGGACATTGAACTGGCGTCCGATACGGCGCCTGAGGCGGCGGGCGACTGCTTCCAGTGTCAGAAATGTATCGATACCTGCCCGAAGGGAAATATACATACGGGCATTCGGAAATGGAAGGGAAATGAGATTGTTCTGACGCTGATTCGCGCGGGGATTCTGCTTGTTCTGTTTCTATGGCTCGGGATATGACGATACCAGGAGCACGAAGTGCGGAACAATCCGCAGGTATCGTAGAGCCGGGGTCAAAAAGACATGAATGGAGCGCATGCGGGAAATATATTTATAAAAGTCCGGTTTCCTCCAGATAATTTCGAAAGCTCTGCAGGGCGAAAGCGTTTTTTCTGTCGCCGGCGTACAGCAGATAGATATTAAAGGGGATCGTCGGATATATCGGGACGGCCCGTATCTGACTGTAATTATGAACCGGCACATGCTTTCGGTTGGTGACGGCGATGCCCATACCGGCACTGACCATTTTGGCCATGCCTGAGGAATAGCGGATCGTGCAGCCGACCTGCGGCTCAAAGCCGGATTCGGCGCAGAGCTGCTGAAAGATACGGTTCAGATCGGAATAGATTTCCTGCTTCACGATAAACTTTTCTTCCTTCAGCTGTTCCATGGAAACAGAATCCTTCTCTGCAAGCGGATGATTGGCGGGGAGGACGGCGACCAGTTCGTCCGCAGCGAGAAACAGGGAATGTTCCATGTCTCGCCTGGGGCCGTATTCTGTATGGAAGGCGGCGTCGCATTGATCAGTCTGCAGCATTTCCCACGGATCTGCGTGTTCCGTGATGGTGAGCTGAATGTCCGGATATGCCTGTTTAAAGCCGCCCAGAGCTTCCGATATATTGTATTCGGTCAGAAGTGGCTGGAAAGCAATCTTCAGACGGAGTGCATGATCCTCCTGCAGTTCCGCCAGCGCGCGGGAACATTCATTATAACTGTCCGTGATCTGAACGGCATAGCGATAGAACAGCGTACCGTATTCTGACAGCGTGACTGTGCGTGTCGTCCGGTTAAACAGTGAAACGCCTAGCTCCGCCTCGAGTTTTGAAATGTGTTTGGACAGGGCGGACAGGGAGATGAACAGCCGCTCTGCCGCTTCCTGATAGTTACAGACATCCGCGAGAACGCGGAATTCATTAAAATATTTAATGTCCATAATGGCTCTCCATATTTTCTGCTTTGGAAATAATCATACGCCAAATGGAATTGAAATGTCAATAGAATATGTGTTAAAAATTAAAAGAAGATAACTTTAATTAGTCAGTTAAAACAACCTGATTTGTATGCACTTGGAGTATCTTCCGGTATGGTGTAGTAGTAATCGTCATTCTCTTTTTATTTCCTGCCAGAGATAAAAATGGAGAACGATGATCGATACATCATTTCGGGCGGGACAGTTCCCGCCCTTATTCGGGGTTAATGGTTAGGAGTAAACAACTAAAATAAATGTACGGTGACTTAAATTAGTAAAAATTAATTATATTCAGAATAACCTGATTAAAATTAGGTTTGCCAAATTGCGAGTCCGGTGCAGGTGGTTGAAAAATCCTGACTTTTAATAAAAAAATATATTAAGGAGGAACTATGAAGAAGAGAAAACTTTCGGCAAAAGTATTGTCGGGCAGTCTTGCTGCGGCGATGGCGGTTTCCATGTTGCCGGCCGTTCCGGCGCTGGCAGTGACAGGCAGCCAGACTGCGGCGGACGGGACGTACACATCATCATCTCATGACGTTATCAGTAATGATGAAGACTGGGAAGAGGATTATGCGGTTAGCGTGTCGTTGACCGTGGAGAACGGCGTGTTTTCGGATATTACCGTGACGCCGAACGAGTCCTACGACTCGGATGTAAACGGAACCTATTTTGAAAAGGCGTACAGTAAGTCAAAGGGTATCAAGACGTTGTTGACAGGTCAGGCGGCGACGGAGGATACAATCAATAGCTGGGATACTGTTTCCAATGCGACGGTTACGTCCACAGCTGTAAAGGCCGCGGCGTTGGAGGCGATTCAGGCGGCTCCGGAGGCAACGGAAGAGGAAGAATATGTTTATGTCACCATGAACATTCCGTATGATGATTTCTTCAACGCTGTCGATGCGGACGCAGAGCAGGCGGTTGAGTACACGGATGCACTGGACGGCGTGGATGTTGTGTCTTATGCAACGTCAAAATACGGTCTCAGTACAGATGATGACGGAAACGCGGTAGAAAAACGCGTGACATCCGGAACCGCAAAGGGTACCTATAATGACGGCGAGTCCGTGAAGGGTGTTTATTATGCGGTGCAGATGGATGGGGATACCTATGAGGCGCTGGCTGATTCGGAGTTGACTGAGGGAGAAGATTATTATTTTACCGTTCTGGACGAGGAACCGGAGTCTTATCTGGTATTGACATATGCGGATGGCGCTTACTCGTTTGACGCATCCGGTCTTACGACTGCGCTGACTGAGGAAGCAGAGATCGCGGATCTTACATATACCAGCACCTATGGCGATTATATGTTTTCCCTGTTGAATGTAGAACAGAATGGTGTGAAGGATGCGGACGGCAATTCGGATATTCAGATTGACGGCGAGTCCGTGACGATCGCGGTGGAGATTCTGGAGTTCTCCGACGGAAGCACGCTTGCGATGTACAATGTGGATAACATCTGGATGGGCAGCCGGTATGACCATGAGATCTCCTGGTCGATCGTCGGCGGTAAGGGCTATTACAAGGGCCACAACAATTCCTCAAATCCGCTGTACTATCAGTATACGATGACAGATTACACACTGACGGCCGTGAAGGTTATCACGGATAAAGGTATTTATACATATACCTGTAATGAGGAACTGCTGCCGTATTATAACGGAGACGGTGAGATTACCGCGACAGCGGAAGACGGAGATAAGGAAGTGGCCGTATCGGTTCCGGAGGAACTGCAGGATGTAACGGTGACCGTTACCTATTCCTATAAGGCAGAAGGAGCTTACCGCGCGACTACTTATACAATCGCGGACGGAGCAGCTGTCGTTGACGGCAAAGTAGCACTGGATGAGGCGATTGATCAGGCGACTTACGGTGATTATACCATCACCATAAGCAGTTCGAATTATGCGCCGACGTCCATCACTTTGGAAGCACCGATGACAGACGCGCAGAAATCAGAACTGGAATCTCTGGTGAAAACCGCAAAAGCGCTTCTTGAGGAAGTAGATCACAGTATGCTGGCGGAGCATGTGGAGGAAGCGGAAGAGTTGTTAAGCAATGCGGCTGCAACCAGCGGCACGGCGACTGAGCTGATCGAGGAGCTGACGACTTATATCGCCGAGGCGGAGGCGATGATGCCGGTATATGTTACCATGAACATTCCTTATGATGATTTCTTTAACGCGGTGGATGCGGATGCAGAGCAGGCTGAGGAGTACACGGACGCATTGGACGGTGTGGATGTAGTATCCTATGCGACGTCTAAGTACGGTCTGAGTACAGATGATGACGGAAACGCAGTAGGAAAGCGCGTGACATCCGGGACTGCAAAGGGAACCTATAATGACGGCGAATCCGTAAAAGGTGTTTACTACGCGGTGAAAATGACGGCGGATGCATATGCTGTATTGGCTGACTCGGAACTGACTGAGGGTGATGATTATTACTTTACGGAACTGGATGAGAAGCCTGAGTCCTATTTAGTATTGACTTATGCAGATGGTACATATACTTTTGATGCAGGCAGTCTGGCTGATGCGGGAACTGAGGAAGCTGAAATCAGCGCGTTAACCTACACCAGTACCTATGGCGATTACATGTTTGAACTCCTGAATGTCAGCAATAACGGAACAGATGCGGACGGAAACGTTATCGGACTGAGCATCGACGGTGAGTCCGTGACAATCGCGGTGGAAATTCTGGAGTTTGAAGACGGCAGCACGTTTGCGATGTACAATGTGGATAACATCTGGATGGGCACACGCTACAATCATGAGATTTCCTGGTCGATCGTTGGCGGCAAGGGCTATTACAAGGGTCACAACAATTCCTCGAATCCGCTGTATTATCAGTACACGATGACAGATTACACACTGACGGCTGTGAAGGTTATCACGGATAAAGGTATTTATACATATACCTGTAATGAGGAACTGCTGCCGTATTATAACGGAGACGGTGAGATTGCCGCGACAGCGGAAGACGGAGATACGGAAGTGACCGTATCGGTTCCGGATGAACTGCAGGATGTAACGGTGACCGTTACCTATTCCTACAAGGCGGAAGGATCTTACCGCGCGACTACCTATACGATCGCGGACGAAGCAGCTGTCGTTGACGGCAAAGTAGCACTGGATGAGGCGATCGATCAGGCGACTTACGGTGATTACACCATCACCATAAGCAGTTCAAATTACGCGCCGACGACCATTACGCTGGAAGCACCGATGACAGAAACGCAGAGGTCTCAGCTGGAGGAACTGGTGGCAGAAGCAAACGAACTTCTGGCGATTGTGGATCACAGTCTGCTGGCAGAACATGTAGAGGAAGCAGAAGAGCTTCTGGAGAGCGCAGCGCCCACCAGCGGAGATGCGACCGAACTGCTTGATGAGATGTCGGCTTATATCGAAGAGGCAAAAACATTGATTGCGACCGCACTGTCAGAACTGGTATCTGAGGCGAACACTCTGACAGAATCTGATTACACAGAGGCAACCTGGACAGCGCTTCAGACAGCGATTGCAGCTGCTAACGCAGCGTTGGCGGAAGAAGATGTACCTGACAATATTGCGGATATTTATACGAACCTGCAGGATGCCATTGACGCGCTTGCGAATGTGACTTTAGTGTCCGATCAGCTGGATGAAATCGCGGAACTGGTACAGTCCGATTATACAGAGGAGAGCTGGGCAGCGCTTGAAGAGGCTGTAGCGAAAGCAGAGGAAGCATTGCAGACAGCGGAAACGCAGGAAGACATCGCCTCGATTCTCGCCGATCTGACAGAAGCTGTTGCCGCGCTTGAGAAGGTAACTGTTTCAGATAATACACAGACTTCGGATGACGGTACAGTCTCCAACGGAGATACGCTGGCAGTGCGCCGCGGCAACATGTATTATATCCAGGATTCTCTGAGTGATGTGAGCGCATATGCAACAGTAGCATACGGAAAAGCGACGGATGAAGTTCTGGCCGG
>JAJQFQ010000104.1:0-3434 GCA_021201035.1 Clostridiales bacterium | reverse complement strand
TGAGCGCATATGCAACAGTAGCATACGGAAAAGCGACGGATGAAGTTCTGGCCGGCGACTGGAACGGCGACGGCGTGGATACACTTTGCGTGCGCCGCGGAAATACCTACTATTTCCAGGAGAACCTGGGTGATACGCAGGCATATAAGGTAGTAGCATACGGAAAAGCAACGGATGAGGTTCTGGTCGGTGACTGGGACGGTGACGGCAAGGATACGCTGGCGGTACGCCGCGGGAACACTTATTACATCAGCAACAGCCTGAAATCCGGAACTACTGACAAAGTAATCGCTTATGGAAAAGCGACAGATACTGTTGTGGTCGGAAAATGGGCAGGAAATGAAACAGGTACCGTGGCTGTGAAAGATACGCTGGCGGTACGCCGCGGCAATACATACTATATCAGCAACACGCTGAAGAGCGGCATTGCAGATAAAGTGATTGCATACGGCAAAACGACGGATGAAGTTCTGGCCGGTGACTGGGACAACGACGGATACGATACACTTGCGGTACGCCGCGGAAATATGTATTATATCAGCAACAGCCTGAAATCCGGATCAGCGGACAGCATCGCTGTTTACGGAAAGGCAACAGATGAAGCTTATGCGGGAACCTGGAACTAATGGAAAAGATCCAGTCCGGTTTCTTCTATTGTAAAGGTCATGTTCCGTCCGGTATCCGGATGAGAAAAACTGATCTTATAAGAGCATAGCGCGATCGGGCAGTAGCTCCCTGCGGGGAGCGGCTGCCCGTATTTTGCGTCCGCGTAGAGGGGAAAACCTGCGTGGGCGAACTGAACCCGGATCTGATGGTGCCGTCCGGTGTGCAGCGTGATATGAACCAGGCTTTTTCCGGTTTCGGCATTATGGTTTATAATATCATAGGAAAGAACGGCTTCCTTTGCTCCGGGAGTGCCCATCGGTACAACACGGGAAGTGTTTGTCCGACCGTCCCGCAGAAGGTAATCGTGTAACTCGCCGTGCTGCGGCAGAGAAGGCGGCATCTGCGCTGCTGCAGATGATCTTCGGCAGCTATCGCGGTTATCTGAGCCGGCAGCCGTATCCGGCAGTCCGCAGACCACCGCCATATATTCTTTTCCGATCTGCCGGGAGCTGACCTGCCGGGACAGATGTGCGGCGGCTTTTTTGTCTTTGCAAACAACATAATACCGCGTACCGGCTGATCCAGTCTGTGTACCAGACCGATATAGGGTTCTTCGCCTCTGCGGACACGGTAATTTTTCAGTTCACTTACCAAATCCTTTTGTCCGGCCCGGGCGGTCTGCACCGGAAGTCCGGCGGGCTTGACGCAAACGAGTATTGAGGAATCTTCATATACTATATCTAATGGGAATGTATGGTTCATGTCGCCGCCTCCTGTCTGGTAGCCCGTATCGTAATTTCATGTGCCTTCTGCGCATTATGCACAAGCTCTTACGATGCGGTCTGCTAGCGCCTATTATACTTGAAAACCTCTTTCTTATGTGAAAAAACCGTAAAAAAATTATGAAAAATAGGAAAAGAAGGTTTAAATGGAGAAAAAGCGTGATAAAATGAGCGAAAGTAATGAGCGGACCGACGGCTTTCGAATTGAGTATGGCGGAACAGCATAATCTTCATGTATCCGATAAGGAGTTCAGATGTCGCAGCATCATCGAAAAAAGAAAACGAGACGAAAAGCAAATGTTCAGGAAGTATCGCGCAGACCGGTGGATGTCATTCAGGCTGACTGGCAGCATGGTCTCACCCGTGAGCAGGCAGCAGAGAGGATGGCCTGCGGGTGGGACAACCGGCCGGTGGACGCGTCCATGGTGTCTGTAAAGGAAATTATCAGGGAAAATGTGTTTACCTATTATAACCTGATTTTCCTGATTCTGGCGGCGCTTCTGGTGGTCGTCCGTTCTTATCGGGATTTGTCTTTTCTTTTGATTATCGCGGTGAATACGCTGATCGGTATTTTTCAGGAGGTACAGGCGAAAAAGGAACTGGAAAAAATGAATATGATGGCAGCGCCGAAGGTGTCTGCCGTAAGGGAGGGAAAGCTGAGGACGCTGCCGGCGGAGAAGCTGGTGCGGGACGACATCGTTCTGTTTTTACCGGGGAACCAGATCTGTGCGGATGCCAGAGTGGTTCACGGTGAGGCGAAGATCAATGAATCTCTCCTGACCGGCGAGTCCGATGAAATCACAAAAGGTGCCGGCGATGAACTGGTGTCGGGCAGTTATGTCGTGTCAGGCAAGTGCTATGCGCGCCTGACCGGCGTGGGCGAGGATTCCTACATTGCGAAGCTGACTACTGAGGCGAAGTCCATGAAAAAGGGGGAACAGTCGGAGATGATCCGTTCCCTGAACCGCCTGTTGGTTTTTGTGGGAATTGTTCTGATTCCGCTCGGCATTACGTTGTTTGTTCAGAGCTATTATGTGAATCAGAACGAATTCTCAGAGAGTATTACTTCGATGGTGGCAGCGCTGATCGGTATGATTCCCGAGGGACTGTTTCTGCTGGTCAGCGTAGCGCTGGCGGTCGGCGCGGTTCGTCTGGGTCAGCGCAATGTACTTGTTCATGATATGAAAAGCATCGAGACACTGGCACGGGTAGATGTTCTCTGTGTAGATAAGACCGGGACGATCACTGACAGCTCGATGAGATTTAAAAAACTGATGCCGGCGCGGGGGTATGATCCGGAAACCATGCCGGAACTGGAGAAGCTGGTGGGTGATTTTGCCGGCGCCATGGGACATGACAATGCCACGATGGATGCGATGAAATCTTATTACCGGCAGGGAACGGGACAAAAAGCCCGCAAGGTGAGCCCGTTTTCTTCCGCCGCGAAGTACAGCGGCGCGGTTTTTGAAAAAAACACCTATGTGCTTGGCGCGCCGGAATTTGTTCTGAGGGATGATTTTGCAAGGTATGAAGATGAGATTTCGGAACACGCTTCCAGGGGATATCGTGTGGTTGTATTTGCATCCTATGACGGAGAACCGGACGGAAAGCCACTGACCGGTCAGGCGGTGCCGCTCGGCTATATCCTGTTATCGAATCCGGTCCGAAAGGAAGCACCGGAGACTTTTTCCTATTTTGCAAAGCAGGGTGTGGCAATCAAGGTAATCTCCGGAGATAATCCGCTGACCGTGGTGGAGGCGGCGAAAGAGGCGCAGATACAGGGCGCGGAGAAATATATCGACGCGAGAGCCCTGAAAACGAAGGAAGATATCAACTGCGCCGTGCATGAATACACGGTGTTCGGGCGTGTGACACCGACGCAGAAACGGCAGATCGTGAAGGCGCTGAAGGCGCAGGGACATACGGTCGCCATGACCGGCGACGGCGTGAATGATGTGCCGGCCTTAAAGGATGCGGATTGCAGTGTGGCGCTGGCCTCCGGCAGCGAGGTCACCGCGCAGGTGGCGCAGGTTGTTCTGCTGGACT
>JAJQFQ010000113.1 GCA_021201035.1 Clostridiales bacterium | reverse complement strand
TAGACAGCAGATACAGAGATATGCAGGTTTTTGAATCATTATCAAAAGATAAAATAATTCTAAAAATATCATAGGACAGTTGACAGTATGTTTTCAAACGCTAAAATAAAGATTAGATTTAATCCAGTAAGATGATTGGACTCGTTAAAAGAGGTGTTGGCATGAGAGATCGTTTTCAGAACTTTATGTATGGCCGTTATGGGAATGATCAGCTGAATCAGTTCCTTTCCCTGGCGGCTTTGATCCTGATCGTTATCAATTTGTTTGTGCATGTCCCGATTCTCTGGATCGCGGCGCTTGTACTTCTGATCTGGTCTTATTTCCGCATGTTTTCCCGGAATACATCGAGACGGGCCGTAGAGAACGACCGGTTTCTTGATTTTACGTCCCGATTCCGCAGGAACGGCGGTTATGGCGGTTACGGACAGGGCGGTTACGGCAGCGGTTCCTATGGCGGATACGGAGGGAGCGGCGGGCACGCCCGGCAGAGCGCAGAGGCGCGGAGATCACAGCGGGAACAGAGAAAGTATTACCGGTTCTTTATATGTCCCCACTGCAGTCAGAAGGTGAGGGTTCCGAAGGGAAAAGGCAGGATTGAGATCACCTGCCCGAAGTGCCGTACATCTTTTATTAAAAAGACGTGATTAAAAAGGTTTTCGTACATGGCGATGACTGATTCGGCAGTCGTGCTTGCCTGAATGATATCGCAGCATGTGAATGGCGTGACAGGAAGCGTACGCAGGAGGTTCTATGTTTGGATATATCTATATCAATCAGAAAAGTTTATCGGACGAGAACAAGAAACAGTATCAGTCCTACTACTGCGGCCTTTGCCATGTCCTGCGGAAGAACTGCGGCGTCAGAGGTCAGATGCTTTTGAACTATGATATGACATTTCTGATTATTCTGCTGACGGGTCTGTATGAGCTTCATAATGAAGAGATAAAGTTTATCTGTCCGCTGCACCCCGGAAAGAAAAAGACGGCGTATGTCAACGAAGCTTCCCGCTATGCCTCCGATATGAATGTGCTTTTATCCTATTATAATCTGGTCGATGACTGGAAGGATGACAGGAATTATCCGAAGCATATGACCTCTCTGATGCTGAAGAAGGACTACGGCCGCATCAGCCGGAAATACCCGCGTCAGGCACAGGCACTGGACACCTATATGACGAAACTGGATCAGCTTGAGAGCGAAAAGGAAGAGAACATCGACGCGATCTCCGGCCTGACCGGTGAGATGCTGGGAGAGATTTTCGCCTGGAAGAATGATATATGGGCGGAGGAACTGCATTGTCTGGGCTTTTATCTCGGCAAGTTTATCTATCTGATGGATGCTTATGAGGATCTGGAAAAGGATAAGAAAAAGAATGAATATAATCCGTTTCTGGGGTTGTCCAGAGATAATCCCAGAGATTTTGAAACAATCAGCAAACTGATTCTGACCAGTATGATGTCAGAGTGCGCGAAGTCCTTTGAGCGGCTTCCTATTATACAGCATGCGGATATTATTCGGAATATTCTGTATTCCGGCGTGTGGTCAAAGTATGAATATCTGCAGGAGAAAAAGAAAAAGCGGAGGAATCCAAAGTGAGAGATCCATATGAGGTGCTGGGCGTTTCGCGCGGAGCCACAGATGAAGAGATAAAGAAAGCATACCGCAGGCTCAGCCGCCAGTATCATCCGGATTCGAATGTTAACAGTCAGCATCCGGAAGTGGCGGAGGAGCGCTTTAAAGAGATACAGCAGGCTTATAATCAGATCATGAAGGAAAAACAGCAGGGATATACCGGCGGATATCAGAACGGCAGCACTCAGAATCGCGGCAGTTACGGGTATCAGGGACAGGGCGGTTACGGACAGAACCGTTACGGAGGCTATGCCGGCTCCGGGAACAGTTATGGGGGTCAGGGAGCCTACAGATCCTACGGAGGAGCGGGATCATATGCCGGCGATTCCGCGGAGATGCGTTCCGCGGCGAGCTATATCAACGCGGGACAGTTTCATGAGGCTCTGAATGTTCTGAACCGTATTCCGGTGAACCAGCGGACTGCACGCTGGTATTATTTTGCGGCGGCGGCTAATCAGGGTGCGGGCAATAATGTTCAGGCGATGGAATATGCCCAACGGGCAGTACAGATGGAGCCGAGCAATATGGAATACCGGCAGTTTTTACAGAATCTGGAATTCGGAGGTACCTGGTATTCGAATATGGGATCATCTTATCAGCGACCTTTTTCCGGAACAGCAGGGATGTGTCTGACACTATGCTGTATTATGTCGCTGTTCGGAGGGTGTTGTTTCAGACCGTTCTGATTTTGATATGACGGAGGGTTTTTCAGAAAGAGGAATGAACCGTGAATTAACTGAAAATAATTTAATAGAAGAAAAAGAAACTCCGCAGACTGCAGAAGTGATCGAGGCGAAAAAAATCCGCATTTCGGTTCGCAATCTGGTGGAGTTTGTTTTTCGTTCGGGGGATATTGATAACCGAGTCGGTAAAGGTGTCTGGCAGGAGGCCATGCAGCAGGGGAGCCGTATGCACCGGAAGATTCAGAAGCGTATGGATGCGGAGTATCGTGCGGAGGTGCCGCTGAAGCAGGAACTGATCATGGGGCATTATGTTCTTATGGTTGAGGGGCGTGCGGATGGCGTGTTTTGGCGGGAGACCGCGGCAGAGACGGCATCGGAGATGCTGCTGTCTGATGACAATGGTGCTGAATGCAAAAAAGAGGGTTTTCCGGATACTGCATCGGATGGGAATGGAAGCAGGATTTACTACATTGATGAGATTAAATGTATGTATACGGATGCGACCCGGCTGGAGTGTCCGCAGCCGGTGCATCTGGCACAGGCGAAATGCTATGCGTATATCTTTGCCGCACAGAACGGATTGGACCGCATGGGCGTTCAGATTACTTACTGTGATCTGGACACGGAGACAATTCGGCGTTTTGAGGAGGTGATTCCGTTTGCCGATCTGAGCCGCTGGTTTGGGGAACTGACGGAAGCTTATCGGAAATGGGCGGACTATCAGTATGAATGGAACCTGATTCGCAGGGACTCCATACTGTCGTTGGAGTTTCCGTTATCCTGGCGCCCGGGGCAGAAGAAACTGGCGGAGGATGTATATCGAACGATCATGCGGGAGAAAATTCTGTTTCTGCAGGCTCCCACAGGCACCGGAAAAACGATGGCGACCGTATTCCCGGCGGTCAAGGCTGTGGGTGAGGGGCTTTCAGACAAGATTTTTTATCTGACGGCAAAGACGATTACACGCACGGTGGCGAAGGCTGCTTTTGACATTCTGAAAGAGGCGGGTTATAGCGGCAAGGTTCTGACGATCACGGCGAAGGAGAAGCTGTGTCCGCTGGAGGAGCCGGACTGCAATCCCGTTCATTGTCCTTATGCGAAAGGACATTATGACCGTGTGAATGACGCGGTATTCGAATTGATGACGACAGAGCATGATTATACCCGCGAGACGCTGCTTTCCCATGCGGAGAGATACCGGGTCTGTCCGTTTGAGATGGCACTGGATCTGTCTCTCTGGTCCGATGTGATCATCTGTGATTACAATTATGTTTTCGATCCGAACGTATATCTGAAACGCTTTTTTGCGGAAGGTGTGCGGGGGGAATATCTGTTCCTGATCGATGAAGCGCATAATCTGGTGGAGCGCGGCAGGGAGATGTACAGCGCGACACTGGTCAAAGAGGATTTCCTGAAGATGAAGAGGCTGTTTCGAACATACAGCACAAAAATCGCGTCGGCTCTTGAGAAATGCAACCGGCAGCTGCTGGAATGGAAAAGAGAGTGTGGGCGCTATATGATTCTCGAGAGTGTGGGAACGTTCGCTTTTTCCCTGATGCGTCTGATGTCGCTGACGGATGAGTTCTTGCAGCGCCGCGCGGAGTTTCCGGAGCGGAAGGAGATCACGGAGTTTTATCTGAACCTCCGTCATTTTATGAATATGTTTGAGCGGCTGGATGAGAGCTATGTCCTGTATACGGATTTCGACGGAGAAAGTCATTTCTGTCTGCATCTGTACTGTGTGAACCCTGCACAGAACCTGCAGGAATGTCTGGACAGAGCGCGGAGCACCGTTTTCTTTTCGGCGACATTGCTGCCGGTTCAGTAT
>JAJQFQ010000176.1 GCA_021201035.1 Clostridiales bacterium | reverse complement strand
CGATTCATGACCTTTTGACCCTGGTATCATCATAATTTTGCCCGCTTTAACGTCTTCAGGAACCTCTGCCGTGCCGCGTTCTGCCGCAGTTCTTTCTGCAATTTTCCATAATGATTGCCGGAATCCAGAACTTTACTGGACTGATAATAATGATTCGCGATCTTCCAGAATTTTTCCGGATAGCACATCCTGTCATACAATTCCAGCCAGTCAGCTTCATTCAGTTCATGCACCCGGTCATATTCGCGCAGCATCTCGAGACCAAGCGTCTCACTCCAGTCATGTTTTTCAAGACTCTTCCGCAGAAAATTACTCAGGTCAGATACCTGCGCGTCAAACCGGGCATACTCCATATGAATCAGCATCATTCCCTCCGTGCCGATGAGTACATTATGCTGATTGAAATCTCCGTGACACATACCGACCGTGTGTGATCCGCATATTTCCCGACGCTCTGCAAGAACCTGCAGCACCCGCTCCGACTGCTGTATATACTCCGGAAAACATTTTAAATACAGGCGTTCAAACTCACTTTTGTTTTTCCGGGAGAGAATATATTTCCGTATACGCCGCAGCTCACGGTCATGCCGCAGATATTCCTCATAAACGGTCTCTGTTTTTTCATTTCCGACCCGTACGCCCTCACAGGCAGCATGAAAACCTGCCAGAAAGGAAACTGTCATCACCAGTTCCATCCTGTTTCGCACATCGCATTCTTTTCCTCTGCCCCAGTGATGAAAGGTATATTTTGTGCCGTCAATTCCTTCCGTGATCAGGGCATCCTCCCTGTTTTTTACCATGGAATCGCAGAGAATACGATGATCTGTCAGAAATTCACCCAGCCGAAACAAACTCTCCGCCTTCTGTTCCTGCCCGCGAAACTCCTTCAATGCAAACAGACCCCCCGACGTCTCGCAGATCAGAATACCTCTTCCCTTATAAAACTTTTCCGTTTCAACACACTGCTGCTCCAGAACATACTCCGCCTGATAAAACACAAAAACACCCCTTCACATAATAAAGATACATCTCTCTTATCATATGAAGAGGTATTTTAAAGTATGCGCAGAATGCTTTTCATAATGGTATTAATAAATCAGCCCCCATATCGCCGCCAACACGACCGAGGTGACGGCCGGTATGATACAGCAGGTAATACAGATATCCTTATAAGATTCCCTGTGTGTGCAATGGGACACAGCTAAAAGCGTCAGCAACGCCCCGTTATGCGGCAGCATATGCAATCCTCCGGAAGCCAGCGCCGCGACTCTGTGCAGCATTTCCGGTGTAATACCGGTTCCGGCGGCTGCCTCCAGATATTTCTCCGACAGAGCACTCAACGCAATGGACACTCCACCGGACGCGGAACCGGTCGCTCCGGCCAGCACATTCGTCGCCACAGCCTCGGATACCAGAATACTGCCCGGCAGATTCAGAAGCATTTGGGTCAGAAGTGTAAATCCGGGTACAATCTTTACCACCGCGCCGAATCCTACCGCGCTGGATGTGTTCATAATCGCACCGACAGAACCGACAGCTCCATCCGAGAATGCTTTCGGCAGAATCCGGTACTGCCGGATATTCATCAGACAGCAGAGTGCAATGGCAATCAGAAGAGACAATACTATGCCCAGATCCAGCACATTCAAACATACGAATACAGCAACGATCGGAATAACCCCTGCCAGCCAGTGCCACTTCGGCAACTCCAGTTCCGGATCTTCCGGATGATATTTCGGATCCTCCGTGAATCCGATTCCTTTCTCTTTTGCCTTACGTATCTGCCTGTTTAAATAGATATATCCGCTTCCCCCGATAATAATTGCCGCCGTTATGCTCATGCCCGGCGCCGCCATCGCGGTCGTCCCGTAGTATTCAATCGGAATCAGGTTCTGAATCTGCGGGGTTCCCGGAATACAGGTCATCGTAATGCCGAATGCACCGTAAGCGATCGCCCCCGGCAAAAGTGTCCGCGGAATATTCGCCTCCCGGTAAATCGCGTATCCCATCGGATACATCACGAACACAACGACAAACAGGGATATACCCCCATACGTCAGAAGCATACACGGAATAGTCACCGCCAACAACGCATACTTCGGTCCGATCAGCCGGATGACCGCATTTCCGAGAGAACGGGCCGTGCCGGTCAGATCCATCACTTTCCCGTAAACAGCCCCCAGAAAAAATGCCGGGAACCAGCTGGCCAGATATTCCGCAAGTCCTCCGATATAATCCTCCGTGTATACCGAAAGAAGCGTCCGCCCGTCGCCAAGCCCCGCGCGCAGGGCAAATAACGCCACAACCAGGGCACAAAGAGGAGCCACCCACAGAATAGAGTGGCCCTTATAAGACAAAATAACCATTAAAATCAATCCGATGATAATCCCAAGCAATGACAGTGCCATATGTATCTCCCTTTATAATCACGATTTATCGAAAATCGCTTCCTTTTCTTCCAACAGGGAAACGGCGCATACCGAGTTATACCGAGTTATATTCTCAGGAAAAATCCTCGTTCAATGCCCGTCTTCCAGCAACTGACGCTGCACGTTTTCGAAACTGATCCGGTGAATCGTATCCGCGAAGCGTTCCCCCGGTATACCCTGGTCACGGAAAAACACAATAGCATTCTCCACGACACGCAGCACATCTTCCCGATCCGTAAACACACGGTCCAGATATCTGCCCTGAGCGACCCTCTTTCCCCAACGTCCGCCGATACAGATACGGTAGCCGTCACTCGAACTTGTCACCGCCTGAAACGGACATTTACCGACACATCGTCCGCAGTGATTGCAAACGTTCTCATCGATCACGATCATACCGTCCATCAGCTTGGCCGCCTGTATCGGGCAGTTTTTCTCAATCTGACAGACTTTGCAGCCGCAGCATTTCTCCGGATCGATCTGCGGAATACGCTGGCCGATGATTCCGACATCGTTCAGATCCGGTTTCAGGCAGTTGTTCGGGCAGCCGCCCACCGCGATCTTGAATTTATGCGGCAGCTTCACCGACCGGTAACCATGATAAAACCGTTCATGAATCTCCTCCGAGAGCACAAAGGTATCAATCAGACCGTTCTGGCAGGTCGTCCCCTTGCAGGATACGACCGGGCGAACCTTCGCGCCGGTGCCGCCGGTCTCCAGACCATACTGCGCCAGATACTCCCGCAGCGGTTCGATCCGGTCAAACGGCACCCCCTGAATCTCCATCGTCAGCCGGGCCGTCATGGCGACCTCGCCGCTGCCGAACTGCTCAGCCGCAGCCGCGATCGCCCGGGCTTCCTCTGCCGTGATCTTCCCATTGCGGGTAATCACGCGGCAGTTAAATCTGTCCGGCGTCCTCTTATCCTTTAAAAATCCCAGCGCCTTTACGCGCGTTTCTTCCTCCTTCGAAACCGGCTGACTCAACATATCCCCCATTTGTCATCCTCCTCTTATCTGAAAATTATGAAAGCGGTTTAAAATCCGACGCCGGATGCTTGCATACCGGACAGATAAAATCATCCGGCAGCACACCGCCCTCGTAAATATATCCGCATACCGTACACACAAAACCTTTCTTCCCGGTCGCGGGCGCCGGCTTTACGTGCTTCTGATAATAGCTGTAGGTCACGGACTCCTCATCGGAGAGCACCGCCCCGTCCGTCACATCCGCAAGAAACAGCGTGTGCGTTCCCAAATCCTTCGTCTCAATCACCTTTGCGCTTAAGAACGCGTTCGCGGCATCCGTCAGATACACCAGACCGTTTGCGCTCCTGCCGACTGTAATCTCTTTTATCTTGTCCACATCCCTGCCGCTCTGAAATCCCCAATGTTTATAAATGTCAAAGGACGCAGCCTGAGACAGAACCGAGACATTGAACGCACCGGATTGCAGTACCATGTCATGTGTCAGATTGTTCTTATTGATTGCCACCGTAATCCGGTTCGGCTCCGACGTAACCTGTGTGACCGTGTTCACCACACAGCCGTTGTCGCGGCCGCCCTCCTTCGCTGTCAGTATAAACAGACCGTAACTCAGACGGTACATTACTTTTTTGTCCATGTCTGCGACCTCCCTTCCTGTTTCGCATTTTCGTCTTTTTTCCCAACAGGCATTCCTGCGGTATATATTATTTTTTAAATTTTTTATTTACATTACAATATTT
>JAJQFQ010000082.1 GCA_021201035.1 Clostridiales bacterium | reverse complement strand
TTTATGCGGTCTGCAACTGATTTTTACTCTATGCAACTGTCAAACGTCCGTGCAACTGATTTTTACTCTATGCAACTGTCAAACGTCCGGCCGAATTTGGCTGGAACAGTGAAAAAATGTTTGCATTTTTCGGAATCTGTGTTATAGTATACGTTATGGGGCATTAGCGCAGTTGGGAGCGCGCCACATTCGCATTGTGGAGGCCGTGGGTTCGAATCCCATATGCTCCATTTTTTCGGAAACATAGCTCAGCCGGGATGAGCGTTCGCCTCACACGCGAAAGGTCAGGGGTTCGAGCCCCCTTGTTTCCATTAGACATAAAGAACCATCCTCCCTTACTTTTTCCGAGTGGGAGGATGGTTTTTTGTTTTTTATTCTAAATTTCAATCGCCGCCAGATAACTGCTTCTGGTCGCCTGATCGACCTTGCCCGGTCCTTTTGCGTCGCCGACGACAAATACTTTCGCGTCGCCTGCCGCATCCATCAGCTCCTGCGGGCAGACTTTTCTCATGCCGAGTGCGTAGACAATACTGTCTGCCGGAAGCTTCTGTACGCCGTCCGCGTTCTCGATTGTTACGCCGTCCGCTTCAATCTTAAGGCATTTTGTTTTCGGAAGGGAAATCATATTGTTTTTCTCCATTTCCCATACAAGTGCCTCACGGTACATGCCGAAGGATTCATTTGCCACGCGGTCGAGCATTTCCACGACCGTTACGTCATGTCCGGTTTTCTGGAGGAACAGCCCCGTCTCACAGCCGACCAGACCGCCGCCGATCATGACAACCCGTTTGCCGGGCGTGTAGCTGCCGTCATAGATCTCCATGGCCTGATGCGCGTGCTCGATGCCGGGAATCGGAGGATGTGACGGAACAGAACCGGTTGCCATGATAATCGCGTCCGCACCGAAGCTTCGAATATATTCCGGGGTAACTTCCGTGTTCAGGCAAACTTCGATATCGCGCATTTCAACCTCCCGGATCATCATATCCTTGAAATTCCGGAGATCCGGTTTGTCAATATCGATATCTGTGAAGAAAAGCAGGCCGCCCAGTTTATCTGATTTTTCAACGATGGTTACTTTGTGTCCGCGGTCACAGGCTGTCATGGCTGCCTGCATGCCGGCAACACCGCCGCCGATGACGAGAACATTTGCGCTTTTTTCTGCAGGAGCCAGCTCGTCCGGATCAAAAGGCAGATGTGCCAGCGGATTGATCGTGCAGTGTCCGACATACAGGGCGAGCTCTTCGCTGTTGAACGGGAGATCATCATAACCCTCTTCCGGGGAACCCGGGAAGCATTTGTAGCAGCGCAGGCATCTGCGGATGCGGCTTTCTTCTCCGGCGATGCATTTATTCGTGAACTCCGGATCTGCCAGCATCTGACGTCCCAGCACGACAAAATCTACTTTCCCGGTTGCAATTGCTTCTTCACACATTTCCGGAGAGTTGATGCCGCCTACCACGCCGACGGGGAGCTTTGTGTAGGTTTTTACTACGGCTGCCTGCTCGATATTCAGTCCGTGCGGATGGAACATGCTGCTCTCCGTACCGGATTTTACGGATTCCTCATAGATACCGCAGGTGACATGAACGCTGGTCAGGTCATTTTCCGCCCACTGAACAAACTGTCCGGTCTCTTCCGGTGTGATGCCGTTTGGCTGGTGATCGGTGCCGTCGATGCGAAGCTCGATCAGGAAATCCGGTCCCACAGCTTCCCGGACGGAGCGAATGATCTGCAGCGGGAACTTCGCCCGGTTCTCCAGGGAACCGCCGTACTCATCTGTCCGCGTATTTATCAGCGGGGAAAGAAACTGGGTGAAGATAAAGCCGTGGCCGCCGTGCAGGCAGACGCCGTCATAGCCCACTTTCTGAATGTAGGTTGCCGCGACGGCAAAATCGTTGGCAATCCGGTCCATGTCTTCTTTTGTCATGGCTCGTACCGGGACACCGGCTGAATTCACGGTCGCTACCGGCCCGATTGTTTCCTGTTCATCGTTGAACGGAACCTTTTCCTTGCCGCAATGCACCAGTTCGCCGAGAGCAATAGCGCCGTGCCTGTGAATCCTTCACGCGTATTCGGAAACCGCGTCAAAGGTGAACGGATCCTGCTCCGGATCGGAAAAGTCAATGTACCTGAAGCCCGGAATGCGCACAGCATCTTTAAAATTGACGTCCAGCTCGCCAACGATCACGCAGGCGTTGCCGCCCTTTGCGCTGCTCTCCAGCTTGCGGTAGGTCGGCCCCTGTGCTTCCGGATTCTGTACAATCAGCGAAAATGCCATGGGCGCGCTGACCACGCGGTTGCGATAGGTTTTGTTTCCGACCTGCATCGGACTTAATAAATGTTCAAACTTCATGTGAAACCTCCTCCTTATTTGCAGATTTGTTATCGTTCTGCTCTATGTTTTTTAGTATACCACTTATGAATCAAAAGAAAAAATTCTTTATTTTTCTGATATTTATAAATAATTTTTATGAATATGTGGTATACTTAGAAAAGGATCGGATGGACAGCAATAAGTGTGGCTCGCAGTGTTTTATGAGCATGCGATTGCCCGGCAGGATTTCCGTTCCGTGAATAATGTGGTACAGGGAGAGGGCGAGGACATGACTTATGAACAACTCGAATATTTTGTCATAACAGCCAAACATCTGAATTTTTCCGAGGCGGCCAAGGAACTTTATATTACGCAGCCCGCCATCAGCCATCAGATTTCCGCTTTGGAGAGAGAACTCGGAACCCGTTTGTTTGCCAGAAGTACACGCCGCGTCCATCTGACAAAGAGCGGAGAATTGTTTCTGGAGGATGCCAAGCGTATGCTGGGAATGATGGAAAGTGCGCGGGAACGAATTCACCTGGCGGACGATTCTTCGGAAGTAACACTGCGCATTGCATATTTACTCGCGCCCTGTCAGTCTTTTCTTCCCGGTCTGATCCGGCAGTTTCGCCGTCGTTATCCGCAGGTAAACATCATTCTGACGCGTATGGATGCACACAATATTTCAGATGCTCTGCCGCAGGAAAATCATGACCTGTTTTTCTCCGTGTCCCGTGATTTTGATACGCAGAATGAATATGCCAGCCGGACGATATTCACGGATACATTCTGCCTGATCTGTGCCGACGATCATCCCTGTGCGGCAGCCTCACATATTGATTTTGATAAACTCGCATCGGAGACGTTTTTTATGATGAACCCTGAGATCGGACCGCTCATGGCGAAACAGACTCTGCAGATCTGCCGTGCGAAAAATTTTCAGCCGCATGCGATCAGGTATTTTGATTCCATGGACGAAGTCCTTTTTACTGTGGAGGCTGGTCTGGGTGTTACGATTCTGCCATCGAAAAACCAGACGTTTTATCCGTCTTCACTTGTATATCTTCCGCTGGACGGACCGCATGCGCAGATGTCGGTGGGAGCGGCGTGGCGGCAGCGTTCGGATAATCCGGCGATCGCCTGGTTTATGGGGATGCTGGATGAGTCGGAGAAGGAGGAGACACCACTTGTTTGAACATTACCTGCTTTTCCCGGACTGGCTGTGTTCGGTGTGACGGTGTTCGCAGTGATACTGGCAATGTATGGGATAATCGGAGGAATACGCAAAAGGAGGAAATTGTTTTTATGAACATGCAGGAAGCATTAGATCTTTTAAGAAACGGACAGGTTGCCGCGGGCGGTTCCGAATTGCATGGGTTTATGCACCGGCTCGCGCAGGAGGCTATGGAGATTACCGGCGAGTTGAACAGCGGTTATCATGAACCGGATGAAGTTCGCCGTCTGTTTTCAAAACTCACGGGGAAATCTGTTCCGGATACATTTACATTGTTCCCGCCGTTTTATTCAGAATGCGGAAAGAACATTACGGTTGGCGAAAATGTATTTATCAATTGCTGCTGTCATTTTCAGGATCAGGGCGGTGTTTATATCGGTGACGGTTCTCTGATCGGGTCGTATGTGGTGATCGCGACGATTAATCATGATCTGAATTCTGACAGAAGAGCAGATAATCATCCGGCGCCGGTTCACATCGGGAAGAAAGTATGGATCGGTTCACATGCGACGATTCTGCCGGGGATAACCATCGGGGATCATGCGGTTGTTGCGGCAGGCGCTGTGGTTACAAAAGATGTGCCTGCGAATACGGTGGTGGCGGGGTTGCCTGCCAAAGTGATGAAA
>JAJQFQ010000226.1 GCA_021201035.1 Clostridiales bacterium | reverse complement strand
GTTCAGACCGGGCCCGTTTCCCCCCGACAAGCATTGTACCCACAAAAAACAGAATCGCCGCGGTCAGGGAAACCACACCGCCGGTCAGATGTGTAATCAGCCCCATATAATACAATACAAACTGAATGCAGCAGAACGCGATGACCAGAATCTGCAAGGGTATATAACTCTGCCATTCACGATTGTTGATAATCATAAGAAATATGATGATCAGATCTGTCAGGATAAATGCGCCCGGCAGAACATAATTCAGGGACCAGCCGGAAAAACCGGATATTATATCTATTGCCAGCAATATCGCCATACCCAGCAATTCCAGCAAAATCATTTTTAACCGATAGGCCGCACGCATCTGCAGCAACACCTTTAGTGTAATATATCCGCCGACAAGAAAGACGCCGATCAAAACGACCCATCCCGGTTTCCCTCCCGCCAGAAAATCAGCCCCGGCAAGGATCACTTCCAGCACAATAGCAGAAAGCAGATAGATATTCAGCGCCCGCTGCGTCTTTCGTATACCTCTCTCTGCATCGAGATAAGGATAATTCTGTTCCGGTTCCCCCGCGACACTCCTCTCCACAATACACTTGCAGAGAGGGCAGACATGATTCGGATCACGAAGTTCAATCCCGCAGTTCCAGCATTTACTCATAATATACTCCATTCGTATCAATACTCACAGATATCCCCTGTGATGTCAGATAGTGGAAAAATACCCGCTGCTGCTCCGTACTCTTCAGCGACGACACGATTGTCGTGGTGAGTATTCCCCGATAGGTGGAAAGCGTCATCTTCGTATTCTGCCCCTGTGAACGGGAAAGCAACACGTCAAAACGCTCAATATAAGGCTCATACTCCGGCGCAACGGTAATATTCCCCAGATTAGTCACCGTACCCGCACTCGCTTTCGCATGCATCTTGTAAAGACCCTTAATGCCCGGATTCTTAAAAACCAGCGGTATCGTCCGCAGAATCATCGTCCTCTCACCGGTAACATTGTAAGAAAGGACCTCTTCCAGATGCTCCTTTGTCAGCTGTTCCCGCAGCGTCGTCTTCACCGACTCCAACACATCCTCAAACGGCTGGTTGTCAGTCCTGGGATGAAAGGACGCCGTCACCATAACAAAGAAATTCTTCGCCGTCACCGATTGAAAATACGGACGCAGATTCACCGGTACGCTTATGCAGATCGGATGCTTCGACGGCATGCCCTTTAAAAAGGACTGATAAATCGACCAGATAAACATGCTGACCAGATATTCATTGACGGTAGCGCCGCAGCCCTTTGCCTTTTCCTTCACCTCGTCAAGCGGCATATGTCCGTGAATAATTCCGGACTTACCCTGCGGAAAAAGAGAGCCCTTCAGAACATAAGAGCGTCCGGACTTATATCCCTTGGAAAAACGGCTCTTCTTAAAATTCTGAATATAACTGTCTTCCGTATTTAAAGAGGTCTGGCTGCTCAGATAGTCGCCGTATTGTTCCCTCAGTTCCGGATGGATCAGACGCAGATACTGATAGGCAAGTTCCTTTAAAAAATACATCCCGCCGGTCCCGTCGGTCAGAACATGAAAGGCTTCGAGATTAATCCGCTTCTTATAATAAGATACACGGAAAAGATAATTCCCATTCCGGTTTTCCTCAATGTAGCGGCAGGGATAGGTATTTTCCTCTGCCACCCTCGGCGGGTCCTTTTCATTCTCTTCAAAATAATACCAGAACATACCCTGGCGGAGCCGGCAGTTGAAAATCGAAAACTTCGGCAACACCATATCAAGTGCCTCCTGCAGCTTCTCCGGAATAATATTCTCATCCAGATAGATTGCAATCCGATAAACATTGCTCATACCCGTGTCCGCGATCGCCGGGAAAAGATGCGCCGTATTGTCCAGCTTCTCCCATTTAATCTCATGATTTCGATCGTAAACACGAGCTATTCTTTTTGCTTTATTATTTTTGTTCTTTTTTTCCTTTTTCTTCTGCTTTTCTGTCTTCTGTTTTAATTTTGTCTCGCGAATGCTTTCCGTATTTCCTTCCATAAGCCACTTCTTTGCCCTATACATATTTCCGAATCCGTACCCGGATTCGTCCTTTTCTGGTCTCCGACAGTTCACCGTCAAAGATAAACTTTCCAAAACCGCGGGCCGAAACCACATCTCCCGGTTTCAGACCGCCGCTGTTATTCTCAAACTGATGCCCATTTACAAAAATCCGCTTCGACTGAAACAGCTGTATACTCTGACTGCGCGAAAGCTGCCAGGCTTTTGCCACAACGGCGTCGCAACGCCCTGAACTGATAATCAGTTCCTGCGCCAGAAACTCCGGCTTCGCTGCTTCCGGACACTCATTCGTAATCTCACAGACTACAGCGGTATGTTTCACCTGATCCAGATGTTCCCCTAAAAACACCGCCATCGCATCCTCGCAAAACACATAAGCGGCCTGATCTTTCACGACAATATCACCCAGAACGTCCCGCTCAACACCCAGATTCATCAACGCGCCGAGAAAATCCCTGTGTGTCAGTGTCTCAGCGAACTTCCGAACCGCCGGCTGTACAATCAGGCACCGAATAGGAAAATCTTCCTCATAACCCAGCATCTCAGATGAACCGAAACGCAGCATTTTCCGCTCACAGTCCTCTCCGCCGCCGGACATACTCCACGGCACAAAAGAGACATTCTTCTCCATCATATGAAAAACAGCCTGATCGCCCAGACTCAAAAATCCGGAAAACGTGTAAATGCCGGACTGATAACAGCGGTTCGCCAGATCCAGAATGCGCCGCCTGAGTGCCTGTTCTTCCTGCATCGTCTCTCCCTCTCCGCCGGATACTTTCGAAATCTGTCTGTCATTCACTCCGGTCGGTTGTATCAGTATAGCACAGTCTCCAAAAACTAACAACCCCGACAGATTTCTCCGCCGGGGTATGATATACATCTGCCGTCTGTTTATTTTGCTTCTGCGGCAGCAGCTTTTTTCTCTTTTTCTTCTTTCTCTTCGTTCCAGAGTCTCTCCGCAGTCGGCGCCCACGCCGCTGCATACGGCTTCGTCTTCGCCACCAGTTCTTCTACCGGTTCCTCCGCCTGCACATCGGTAGAATGCGCGCCGGAAGCCTTCACCATACGCTCAATGCACTCCGGATTCTCCAGCATCGGGCACGGCTGAAACATATTCTCATTGAACGGCATCGTGTCATGATACTGCATGAAGAGCGGTTGCTGCAGGCACTCCAGGAAAGATTTCTCCCGGATATTCGCGCCGGAATAGTGAATAAATACGCAGGGCTCCACATCACCGTTCGCGTTGATATGGCAGTAATTTTTGCCGCCCGCGATGCATCCGCCGACAAACTCGGCATCATTCTGGAAATCCATGGTATAAAGCTTAATCGGGCAATCGCGGCTGCGGATATAGCGCACGCGCTTCACGATATACTCTCTCTGTTCCGGTGTCAGAAGCAGATCTGTGCTTGCGTCCTTTCCGACCGGCATATAATGGAAGAACCAGGACATGATTGCGCCCTTATCCACCAGCATCTGCAGGAACTCGTCAGAGGTAACCACCTTGTAGTTCGCGCTGGTATAGCAGATGGAGGTACCGTAAATCAGGCCGTACTCCTTCATCAGATCCATGGCATGCATAACCTTCTCAAACACACCCTGTCCGCGGCGGCTGTTGTTGACCTCCTCATAACCCTCGATGGAGAGCGCAAAGGAAATATTGCCGAGTTTCTGCACCTGTTTGCAAACCTCCTCATCGATGAGCGTACCGTTCGTAAAGATGTGAAACGCACAATCATTATGTTTTTCCGCCAGCATCATGATATCTTTTTTGCGAACCATCGGCTCGCCGCCGGTCATGATGAAGAAATGAATGCCCAGTTCCTTCGCCTCACAGATTACACGGTCGATCTCCTCGTTCGTGAGGGACATGTTGTGGCCGTACTCGGCGGCCCAGCACCCGGTGCACTTGAGATTGCAGGCGCTGGTCGGATCCATCAGGATCAGCCACGGCACATTGCACTGATACTTTTCGCGGTTCTCCTTTACTTTTTTAAAACCGGTCAGACCGGCCTCAAATCCGAGATTCAGTACGTGGGTCTTGACCAGATTCGGATGCAGGTTGTCGAAAGCATCGTAAATCTGCTGTGTCCACTTGCAATTCGTATCCGCCAGCA
>JAJQFQ010000122.1 GCA_021201035.1 Clostridiales bacterium | reverse complement strand
TTTAAGAAGAAACAATGCCGTATTTATGCGGCTTGTGGCGTTTCGCAAACGCCTAGTATATGATATTGCAAAAGGAGAAGGATTCTCGGAAGAGAAGATGGAAGTTTCTTACATTGGTACGCTTGTGGCAGAAAAGCAAATAGGACATTCAAATGCGCAGGCAGAGGATGGACTTAAAGTGGTATTTTTGGGAAGTGATCTTAACTATGAAGAAAAGGGATATCCGTGGTTGCTGGATACTTTGGAACAGTTAGATCAGGAACATGCAAAAAAAGTAGATTTAATATTGACAACACGAACACCGGAGCATGCGGAAATTTATACGATGTGCAAACATTTTCGTTCAGTGAAGGTTATCCCGGGTTACACGCATAAAGATTTGGAATGGATTTTAGATGGGTGTAATCTGGGAATTGTACCGGTTTTGTGGGAGGATAATCTTCCGCAGATTGCGATTGAAATGGTAGCTTATGGAGTGCCGGTTCTTGCAAGCAAAGCCGGTGGTGCTACGGAATTATGTGATTGTGACCTGTTCAAATTTGAGGCGGGAAATTCAGAGGAATTTTTGGATAAGCTGGTTCATTTTATAGATACGCCGGGAGATTTGGAACAGTATTGGGAGCATCATTCAGGTTTGGTTACAATGAAAGATCATTTGACGGAGTTAATAAGATTTTATGGTTTGCCTGAAGAAACTTCTATGATAAGTATTACACAAAATGATTTATCGTATCTTCTGCAGGAACATGAATTCCTGAAAAATAATATTCCGCTTAATGATGAAGATATTGTGCCAAGGTCAATTTTTGACAGTTTACAGGAAAAATTGAATGTTGCAGAGAAAAGAATACATATGTTAGAAAATGAACTGGAGGAAGCAGAAGATATGAAACAATTTGAGGGAAAAGTTACATTTCAAACAAGAAATGATACCACGCCAGAATTTAGAGAAAAAAGTGGGGCAACCCTGTTTAAATTGACATTGGATGATTTTAATTACAGTGATTTTTATGCTGAAATTCGTTTTATAAAAATCATGAATAAAGAAAAATCATATTCCGATACTTTGCACATATCCGGTACCTGGCATAATGAATCCGGAGAATATAAGTTATATATACATAATATGGAATTTGAGAAAATGGAGCCTGAAATAGTGCAATATATATTTGGGTATATACGGGAAAATGAAATTTTCTTTTTTGGGAAATATCCGACACAGTTCAGTGCTTATTCGTGGAAACTTTTATCTGTGACAAGCAGGGCTCTTCATAATACAATAACACCTGAGAACATTAATATTGGAAACATAACAAAAAATGAATTAATGCCGGAAGATTGTTTTGCTGCGAAGATGGAAAACTGATATTTGTCAGGGAAGGAAAGACATGCAGAAATTAACATTAAAAAATTTATGTGATATAGATGGCCTGTTGGAGTATCTGGACGCTCTTGAAAATCTGAAAAATACATTAATTATTATATGTATAAAAGATAATGCCGGAAAATGGTTAGATGATCATATTCAAAAGAAATTATATAAGTTGGGATTGTATGAGAATCTGATTGATAAATTGATGGTTGGATATATTGCATTGATAAAAAATTCAGATGTTATATATGAAAGACTGAGTAAAAGGGACGGTACAGAGGAATATGCGGATGTGATTGGTAATCATGATATTCATGTTATCAGTCAGCCGTTTTTGAGTGGGAATTTGGCTTCAGTCTCGATTGACCAAACAGAATATGCAGTAAATGAGAGGGGGCTTAATTTTGTAATCTTCGATCTAAATCGAAATGAAGTGATCGACTCAGTTTCGTTTGATACTCATGTCGAAGAATATACATGTAAAAGAGTAAAAGAACCGGTAAAGAGCCATTACGATGTATGCCTGGTTGGATGTTGGTTCGGATCGAATTACGGGTCTTTGTTAAATGGATATGCAGTTTATAATATTTTAAAAAGTTTTGGATTGGAAGTATTACTTCTTAATAAACATAATGCATCGAATCAAGATTGGGAAATATGTGGAACGCATAATGAAAGATTTATAAAACAATTTTATCCGAAAGAGGATGTTAGCCCTGTCATTCCATTTCAGCATCTTAATATCTTAAATGATTATTGTGATACATTTCTGGCTGGTTCTGATCAAATATGGGCATATAATATTAATAAAGAGTTCAACATGGCTTTCATGTTAAACTTTGTAAATGATTCAAATAAAAAAATCAGTTTTGCTTCATCTTTTGGACATAATGATGATGGTACGCCGAAGGATAAGCAGGATATGGTAAAGAAGCTTTTGCAAAGGTTTGATGCAATTAGTGTAAGGGAAAGTAACGGGGTGAAATTATGTCATGATAAATATGGAGTAAATGCTATATCGGTAATGGAACCGGTGTTTTGTGTTGATAAACAGATATTTCAGTATTTAGCTGAGAAGTCAAATTTATCGATTGATGATCCTTATATTTTAACTTATATTTTAGATCCGTCGCCTGAAAAAAGAGAGGCTATACTATATTATTCGAAAGAATCCGGGAAAAAAGCATATAATATTTTGGATGGTGATCCGCGATTTTATGAGAATAATAAAATTGCATTAGATTTGCCTGACACTATGGCAGGAATTGGTGCTGAGGATTTTATATATTTATTTATGAATGCGGATTTTATTATTACGGATAGTTTTCACGGAACTGCGTTTTCGCTCATTTTTAATAAACCTTTTTGGCAATTTCAAATAACAAAAGAGGACCTATACGGTTTAAAGAAATACTCGGGAAAGTTGATTTGCTGGAAAGATTTTCTGGCGATCCGAAAAATATAATGCTTGAAAAAGATTTGTTGAAAGAGATTGATTATACAGAAATTAATAAAATTATCTGTTCTGAGAAGGAAAGGTCATTGGAATGGTTAAATTGGGCTATAGAAACACCAACGCATCAAATGCCATCGAATATTTTGCCTCAGAATACTGTGACTAAGAAGTTGGAGATGTCGATGTGTTCAGGGTGCGGAGCATGCGTCAACAGTTGCCCGGCAGATGCATTAGAGTTATATCCAAATCAATTGGGATATTATAATCCTGTATTAAAGGAAGATAAGTGCATGAACTGTGGCATTTGTATTCAATCTTGCACCGTTTTGAATCCTCTGGAGAAAAAAATGAAAAAAATCCGAAGAGCTATGCCTTTATTGCAGCTGATAAGGAATTGTTGTATAACAGCTCCAGTGGAGGGGTTTTTGCTCTGCTTGCGGAATTAGCCTTTGAACGACAGGGAGTGGTAGTCGGAGCAGCATGGAAAAATGATTTTTCGGTGGAGCATGTCCTGATTGAGGAGAAAAAAATTTACAGAAGCTGCAAAAATCAAAGTATCTCCAGAGTTATGTGGGGAAAATATTCAAAGATGTTAGAAAACGCTTAGAACAAGGACAATTTGTTTTATTTAGTGGTTGTCCATGTCAGGTTGCTGGTTTGCAGGCGTATTTGGGAAAAGAGTATGAGAACTTAATTTTAGTTGATTTATTTTGCGGAAATTCTCCCAGTACAATGTTTTTTCGCAAATATTTGAAAGAGGATTTCCCGCAGGGTATAAAACAATATGAGTTTCGTTATAAGGAGACAGGTTGGAATCCATTTACTGTAAAAGTAATAAAGAATGATGAAACTTCTGAAATTCGTTATGGAGGTACACAGGATAATTACCAGCGAGTGTATCATAATCATGTAATGTGTGCTCCACATTGTGAACATTGTATGTATCAAAGTGAACCGCGTTATGGGGATATCACAATTGGAGATTTTTGGGGCGGAACAAAGTATATTGGTGATGTAGATGCAAAACCGGGTCTTTCTGTTGTTTTAATTAACAATAAAAAAGGTAACGATTTATTTGAACAGATATCGAAAGAGAAAATCAAATTAAAAAGAGAAGTTTCATTAGATTGTTTAGGCGGTAATGGATATGTTCTGGGCAATCATAACTGGGCATCTGCTAAGCGAAATGATTTTTATGATGCAATCAAGAGTATGTCCTTTCAAGAGGCTGCTGATTATGCATTAAAACCGAACCATGGAAAAAGAGATTCATTTCAATCTGATAAGGTGAGTGTATTATATCATAGTTCAAAAAGATTACATTTTAACTTTGATTCTGATTTTTGGGATGAAACAACCATGTTTGGATATCAGACATTGATGGTACGACCGGGAGAATCAAAGCCTGGTCGGTATGCATGTCTTCCGCTCTATGATAATTTGCGGCGAGGAAAAACCTATCGTCTTCGATTTCGATTTCGGGTTAATACGGAATCAGATTACCTTAATCTGCATATTAAGGACTCAGGAACAGATTTATATCAGCTTATATATAGTTATAAGGTTATTCGCACGGATGAATGGTTACTGGTTGATATATCGTTTGTTCCGCAGTCCGGAATTTTTGATGAGTTTATGATTGGTGCTTCTCAGTTGAGTGGATATGGGAATTATCTGTGTATAGATTATATTCATATCTTTGAAGCATAGTAGTAGGAAACTTTAATGCCTAAGATGTCAAGAACCTTTAAGGGTTCTCCTGTGAAACGTTTTTTGAAGTCGATGACAGGCAATATTGAATGTGATATAGGGAGAAATATGCAGAAAATAAATAATAAAATAACCATATCAGTTGTAAAAAAATCCAGATGTACAGGATGTAGTGCATGCAGTAATAAATGTCCTGCTAAAGCGATTGAGATGCAATATGATAATGAAGGGTTTATTTTCCCTTTTATAAAACCAGATAAATGTATACATTGTGGATTATGTGTCCGTGTATGTCCTACATTATCAATATCAGGCAATAAAATAATAAAAAAACCAATAGGCGAATGTTTCGCGGCAATGGCTAAAGATGATATACGGGCAGTTAGTTCTTCCGGAGGAATATTTCATCTGTTGGCGGAATCAATTTATGATCAGGGCGGATGTGTATCCGGAGCAGTATTTTCAGAGGATTACAAAAGTGTACACCATATTCTGAGTGAAACAAAAGATGATTTACCTTTGCTACGAGGGTCCAAATATATTCAGAGTGAAATTGGAGATACTTACATCTGGATAAAGGATAAATTGAAGAAAAATATCCCGGTTTTGTTTGTGGGATGTCCCTGTCAGGTGGCGGGTTTGTATTCTTATCTGGAACAGGATTACGAATGTTTATATACAGTTGATTTAGTCTGCCATGGGCAAAATTCAAGGGAGGCTTATTTGTCTTACGTTTCTGAGATTGCGGATGGACGAGAGATACAGGAAGTCAATTTTAGAGACAAAAAAGAATTCGGATGGTCTACGCCAATGACAATTTACTTTAAGGATGGAAGTAAATACAGTGCTGCGTGGAACAAAAATGATTGGAATACAGGATTCCTGCAGGGCATTATTAACAGAAAAAGTTGCGGAACCTGTCATTATGCAACCAGAGAACGTGTGGGAGATATCACTCTCGGAGATTTCTGGCAGGTTCACAAATGGGATCAGGAATGTAATGACTGGAAGGGAACGTCTCTTGTATTAGTTAATTCTGAAAAAGGACGGAAGCTTTACGGTCAAATATCTTCAAAACTAAAATTAAATAAAGCCGCGCCGATTGAAGAAGCGGTGAAATATAACGGTAGTCTCTCTCACCCTTGTAAAACGGCGGAGGGAAGACCTTACTTTTTCAAACATTTGCAGGAGGACGGTTATCGTACTTCTCTTTGGTATGGGCAGCGATGGAGATATGATGTTGGTCTGGTTGGATGGTGGTTTTCCGCGAATTACGGTAGTGTTATGACGTATTATGCGCTTGGAAAAGTGATTATGGATATGGGTATACTGCCTATACTGATTCGTATACCTAAATTGGATAATGGAAAATGGGAAGCTGTTACAGAGCAAAATATTGAGTTTATGAAGAAATATTTTCTCGTTACAAAAGAACGAAAATTTGAGGAAATGCCGGAATGCAATCAGTTTTGTGATACTTTTATGGTGGGCTCAGATCAATTATGGGTTCATGCCTATACGAAACTGGTCGGCTATACATTTTATTTGGATTTTGTTAATCCTTCAAGAAAAAAAATTGCCTATGCCACATCTTTGGGGTATGCAAATTACGGAGGGACTCAGGAAGAAAAAGAAATTGTAAAAATACTGTTAGAGAGATTTGATGCTGTTTCGGCCAGAGAAACATCGGGTGTAGATATTTGTGAAAATGAGTTTAAAATTGATGCTGTAAGGAAATTAGACCCGGTATTTTTGTGTGATACAAAATATTATGATGAATTAGCACGGAATTCAAGCCTGAAAGAAGACGGATATATTTTATGTTATATTCTTGACCCGACAGATGAAAAGAGGGAAGCAATACGATGGCTGGAAAATAAATATCGGCTTAGATCAATTATTGTTTTTGATATGAAGACAGCTGATGTGTGTAGTGAAAAATGGAAGGGTGAAAACATTTTTAGGGATGTTTCATGTGAAGACTTTATTTATTTGATAAAAAATTGTGAGTATCTGTTTACGGATTCACATCATGGCGTATGTTTTGGATTGATATATCATAAGCAGTTTGCAGCGGTAGCTAATGCAAGAAGAGGAATAACCAGATTTGAGTCGCTTTTTTCATTGCTTGAAATAGAACATATGCTTATCGATGAAAATATGCTGATGACCCAAATAAAAAAATCGAACAAGATAGACTATAAAGTTGTAGATCAGATTTTAGAAAAAGAACGCATGAAATCAAAAGATTGGCTATATAAAAATCTGATTGAAAGGAAAGAACAGTCAGAAGTCATAGACAGGAATGATTTGTTTGCGAAGCAATTGAATATGTGTATGAGATTGGAGTCTGCAAAATGAAAGGTGGACGAATGTCATCTGTAAATATTTTGGGAACCTGTGTCTGTCGAGATATTTTTGGCTTTCATGAAAACGATGGCGGATATAAGATAGATCGTTTTATACAATCTGTGAATCCGGTGTCTGGTGTGATGAAAACACTTCCGAGTGAAGATCGGTTTCAAGCAGAGGTTACAGCACTTTCGAAACTTAATAATTTTTTATAAGAGATGTCTGATTTTGGATTATATCCTCGATCGGTTGTTCTTTTTGAATATTATCGTAATAACTGTAAAGTGCCGGGTCAGTCGCTTCCAGGAATTCGTCAAAGGCAAGCGGATACAGTTCCAGCAGATTCACCATTCCCACCGGATAAGATTTCGGCTGCGCCAGCAGGGTGCCAGGCAGACTGCCTGCCGCAATCACATGATAGTCGTTTGCTTTTTCTTTAAAATATTTAAGCGTATTCAATGCCTCCGGGCATTCCTGTATTTCGTCGAATATGACCAACGTTTTTCCGGGAAGAATCTTCTGCCCGACGATCATAGACAGCAATTCGATGATCCGATGAGGATGTTTATTTGTTTCAAATATGGATTTCAATTCGTCCTCTTCATCGAAATTAAAATAGACATAACTTTCCAAGTAAATCACCGATCTTTCCCGGCTACTGATAGCCACTAACAGTAAACACGTTTTTCTGGATTTTTTGAAAAAAATTGCACATCTTTCCGTTCCGGACATATTCATTATAGGCGTCATCTGCAATAGTAACATCATATTCATCTTCAATTACTTCGCAAAACAAGTTGAGAAATAAATGTCATAAGAGTATAATAAGATCATAATTTTCTGAGAGGAGATCACGGCGAATGGGCACATACACTTGTTTCAGCCGCCCGTGCCGCTTTGGGAAAACCTTTCACGATCCCGAAATATGAGATATGTTTGGCAGGGAGTTTTTTTGACAGATGGCGAAAATATTTAATGTAAATGGAGCCTGCAGACCGGAGGCACATTATATGGTTGATCTGACGTCCAGACTGCAGGCGATCAGGAAAATGGTGGATGCGGGGGATTATTTTGTGATCAACCGTGCAAGACAGTATGGAAAGACAACGACTCTGCGGGCATTGGCTCAATATTTGAAGAAAGAATATACAGTCGTCAGTCTGGATTTTCAGACAATGGGAGCTGCTTCGTATGAAAATGAGCAAAGTTTTGTGGCAGCTTTTACGGAGGAATTGTTGGATGCAGTTGTATCTTTTCCGAAAGATATTGAGAAAAAACTGGTCGCTTTTGCAGATGGCACTTCAAGAATCATTTCTCTTAATGCTCTTTTCAGAGTTATAAAAACATGGTGCGGAACGTTGGAGCATCCGCCGGTATTGATGATCGATGAGGTGGATTCTGCGTCGAACAATCAGGTGTTTCTTGATTTCCTTGCACAATTGCGGGCTTATTATCTCCGGCGACCGGATACTCCGACATTTCAGTCAGTGATTCTGGCCGGAGTTCATGATATCAGGAGCATAAATAGAAAGATTCGGCCGGAGGAAGAGCATAAAGAAAACAGTCCATGGAACATTGCAGCCGAATTTGATGTGGATATGAGCTTTGGGAAGACTGATATTATAAATATGCTGAATCAGTATGAGCATGATTATCATACCGGCATGGATATTCATGGGATAGCAGAGCAGATTTATGCTGAAACATCCGGATATCCTGTATTAGTATCCCGTATCTGTAAATTATTGGATGAGAAAATATCCGGAACTACTGACTTCCCGGAGAAAAGAGATTCGTGGACGATAGAGGGCGTCAATGAAGCTGTCAAAAGGCTTATAAAGGAAGATAATCCTTTGTTTGAATCTATGCTGGGAAAGCTTTCAGTGTATCCGGAATTAAAGCCTCTTTTGCAGGAATTGCTTTTTAACGGCAATCCTATCCCGTATGTTGCGACTACTTCTTATATTAAGGATGCCACGATGTTTGGCTTCATCCGTAATGAAAAAGATACGGCTGTAATATCCAACCGGATTTTTGAGGCTGTGCTTTATAATGCTTTTATCTCGGAGGAGTTTGCCGGGAATAAATTATATGCTATGGGTGTACAGGAAAGGAATCAGTTTATCATCGGAGGTCATCTTGATATCCGCCGAATTCTGGAGAAATTTATCGAAACGTTCAGTGAACTCTATGGAGAAGAGGATGAAGAATTTTTGGAAAAAACGGGAAGGAAGTATTTTCTGCTGTTTTTAAAGCCGATCATTAACGGAATCGGCAATTACAGTATTGAACCGCAGACCAGAAACAGTGAACGGATGGATCTTGTGATATATTATCAGGGCGAACAGAATATTCTTGAACTTAAGATTTGGCGGGGGAATGCCTATAATGAACGCGGTGAGGAGCAATTGTCCGGCTATCTGGATTATTTTCATATGAAAAAAGGGTATATGCTGAGCTTTAATTTTAATAAGAAGAAAACGCGCGGTGTAAGGGAAGTCTTTTTTGATGATAAGATTTTGATAGAAGGGGTTGTGTAGAGAACGTGAGTGTGAATTTGCTGTTTACCGTAAATGTAAAGCAGGTTAATTGAAAGAGAATGCAATCGTTTGGAAACAGGGGCTTTAATGTAAATGAATCCTGAACGGAGGAGAGCGGTATGGAATTGATACAGAATGATGATATCATAAACCAGATTGAGCAAAGACTGCCTGATATTTTGCACTGTAGCCGTGACACACTGATTATAGAACCGTTTACTAAGGATTTCTCCATGCGTTTTTGCTGGAGCAGTAATGCGCTTGAGGGAAATACACTTTCTCTGGAAGAGACGGTTTCTGTTATCGAGTATGATGAAGTGCAAAGCGGTCATACTTACAGTGAATACAGGGATGCGAAGAATCTATATCAAAGCGTGCAGAAGATGATGATTCCCTTTCAAAAGAGAGAACTGACAGAAGAGTGGATAAGGAACGCGAATGGA
The DNA here is from genome assembly GCA_021201035.1 of Clostridiales bacterium. Taxonomy (GTDB): domain Bacteria; phylum Bacillota; class Clostridia; order Lachnospirales; family Lachnospiraceae; genus Eubacterium_I. The sequence continues at coordinate 15,100 of JAJQFQ010000122.1, read as the reverse complement.
TATATCCGGGGCATGCACGGAGAGTATCGAAAAGGGGAAGTTTATATTGGCAGTCTGGTTGAGGTTGTTCATTATCCGCCGGATCCGGAGAGAGTACCTGAACTGATGAAATTGCATTTTGAAAAATGGAATGACAGTTATACGGGGAAGAAATTATCTGAAATGATGGAACTCTTTGCAAAGGAACATATTGAATTTGAATCGGTGCATCCGTTTCAGGATGGAAACGGCCGGGTTGGGAGAATGCTTCTGAGCCAGAGGATGATCAATGCGGGGCTTCTGCCGATTGCTATTTCACCCGCCGGGAAGTACAGACGGGCATTTCAGCGATATGAAAAGCATGGAGATCTTTCACAGATGGTACATGAGATCTGCAAGGCGGAGGTGGCGGCAATTGATCGGATGCTTAGTCTGGCAGAGAGGAGAAATCGGATTTCATAGAAGTGCATTGCATTCAAAATCGCCTTGTGGTATGATTTCACTCGAACGCAACCTGTTTTACACGAATTTTAAATACACGTCAGCTTTGATTTTGACAGGGCTAACGACATATAAGAAATGAAAAAACTCATTAATAAAATAAAAAATGCGGGTGCAGAGAAAATCATTAACCGACTGATGATTCTCTGTGCTGTTCTGATTGTCTGCGTCCTGCTTGGTGCCTTATGGCTGTTTACACATGACTCAGCAGGTGCAGATACGGAGTTGTCTTCGTCTTACTCGGTGGAGGAAGCGGATGACCGTGAGTCGGAGTCTGACGAAGAAAGCAGTGTGGATGCTTCAGAATACACGCAGGATACAGAAGAAATGTCTGATGATGAGGAAGAGGCAGCGGATGATTCTGATGAAGATGACGCGGATCGTTCCGGTACTTCATCGTCGGGAAGTTCCACCTCGTCGGGAAGCACTTCATCGTCGGGAAGCACCTCCTCATCGGGAAACACTTCCTCATCGAGAAGTACCTCCTCGTCGGGAAGCAGCTCGTCGTCGGGAAGCAGCTCATCGTCAGGAAGCACTTCCTCATCGGGAAGCAGCTCATCGTCGGGCAGTACATCTTCATTATCAGGAAACACTTCATCGTCCGATACAGGGGCTTCCGCAGGGGGAAGCACTTCCGGGGACAGCAGCGGAACTGAAAACGGGGACGATGCAGCTTCGGATATTGATAACGACTCTTCGGCGCAGCTGCCGTCAACGGATGGCAGTGAGTCTGACGCAGCTTCAGGTGCCGATAGTAATACCGGAGATGAATCATCGTCTGACGGGAGTGCCGACAGTTCCGGCGAAGTGTCGGATGGCGCCGGCAGTGATTTGTCGGCAGATGAATATGAGTAAGTTATTGTGCAGGGTTATATAATCCTACACTTGACATTTTCGGAATTCTTGTTTATGGTGTTTTCAGCGGAAATTTGAGATAATCCTGAATGATTTCAATTTTATTGATGTTGATGAGTTGCGTAAGCAGCACATATTTGTTTTTGAGATACAATGAAGGAAGAGGAGCATACAGTATGAAGGAATTAGCCAAGACCTACGATCCGAAGGGGATTGAGGATCGTCTTTATAAAAAATGGGAGGACAATCATTATTTCCACGCGAAGGTAGATCCCGATAAAAAACCGTTTACTATCGTGATGCCGCCACCGAATATTACCGGGCAGCTTCACATGGGACACGCGCTTGACAATACGATGCAGGATATCCTGATCCGTTATAAGAGGATGCAGGGGTATTCCGCGTTATGGCAGCCGGGTACCGATCATGCCGCCATCGCCACGGAGGTGAAGGTTATTGCCAGCCTGAAGGAACGCGGCATTGACAAGGCGGATCTGACCCGGGATGAGTTCCTGAAATATGCCTGGGAGTGGAAGGATGAGTACGGCGGACGCATTGTGCGCCAGTTAAAGAAGATGGGTTCTTCCGCTGACTGGGAGCGGGAGCGGTTCACGATGGACGAGGGCTGCTCGAACGCCGTGAAGGAAGTTTTTGCCCGCTTGTTTGACAAGGGATATATCTACAAGGGCTCGCGTATTATCAACTGGTGTCCGGTCTGCCAGACATCTATTTCCGATGCTGAGGTGGAGCATGTGGAGCAGGCGGGTCATTTCTGGCACATCCGCTATCCGATCATCGGCGAGGAGGGCAGATTCGTGGAGATTGCGACCACCCGTCCCGAGACGATGCTCGGCGATACTGCCGTAGCAGTCAATCCGGATGATGAGCGATATCAGGATCTGATCGGCAAGAAGCTGCTGCTTCCGATTGTGAACCGGGAGATCCCGGTGATTGCGGACGCTTACGTGGACCGCGAGTTCGGAACCGGCTGTGTGAAGATTACGCCGGCGCATGACCCGAATGATTTTGAGGTCGGGAAACGGCACGGCTTAGAGGAAATCAATATTTTAAATGACGATGCGACCATCAATGTGAACGGCGGTATCTATGAGGGCATGGACCGCTATGAGGCGCGTGAGGCTATCGTGAAGAAGCTGGATGAGATGGGACTGCTCGTCCGGATTGAGAATCATGTACACAATGTCGGCACCCACGACCGCTGCAAGACGACGGTGGAGCCGATGATCAAGCCGCAGTGGTTTGTGCGGATGGAGGAGATGGCGAAGCCTGCCATCGATGCGCTGAAATCCGGCCGGCTGAAGTTTGTCCCGGAGAATTACGGCAAGACTTACCTGCACTGGCTGGAGAATATCCGTGACTGGTGTATTTCGCGGCAGCTTTGGTGGGGACATCAGATCCCCGCGTATTACTGTGAAGACTGCGGTCATATGATGGTGGCGAAGGATGCGCCGTGCAAGTGTGAGAAATGCGGCAGTACGCACCTTCATCAGGATGAGGATACACTGGATACCTGGTTTTCCTCGGCATTATGGCCATTTTCCACGCTGGGATGGCCGGAGAAGACGGAGGAGCTTAAGTATTTCTATCCGACGGATGTGCTGGTGACCGGCTATGATATTATCTTTTTCTGGGTGATCCGTATGGTGTTCTCCGCGTTGGAGCAGACAGGTACGGAGCCGTTCCACACGGTATTGATCCACGGTCTGGTGCGCGACGCGCAGGGGCGGAAGATGAGTAAGTCACTCGGAAACGGTATCGATCCGCTGGAAGTGATTGACAAATACGGCGCGGACGCGCTGCGTCTGACGCTGGTGACCGGCAACGCACCGGGCAATGATATGCGTTTTTACTGGGAGCGCGTGGAGGCGAGCCGCAATTTCGCGAACAAGGTATGGAATGCGTCCCGTTTTATCCTGATGCATCTCGGTGAGGAGCAACCGTACGAACCCGATCCTGACGATTTGTTCCCGGTGGATAAGTGGATTCTGTCAAAAGTCAACACGTTGGCCAAAGACGTGACGGAAAACATGGACAAATACGAGCTGGGCATCGCGGTTCAGAAGGTGTTTGATTTTATCTGGGAAGAATTCTGCGACTGGTATATCGAGATCAGCAAGACACGCCTTTATCAGAAGGAGGAGCATCCGGAGGCGGCGAACAGTGCGCTGTGGACATTAAAGACAGTTCTGGTCAATGCATTGAAGATGCTGCATCCGTTTATGCCGTTTATCTCGGAGGAAATCTACTGCACGCTCTGCCCGGAGGAGGAGACGATCATGCTGGCTCCCTGGCCAGAGTACCGTGAGGAACTGCATTTTGAGCAGGCAGAGGTTTCCATTGAGGCGATCAAGACGCTGGTGAAGGGTGTCCGGAATCTCCGCTCGGAGATGAATGTCCCGCCCAGTCGCAAGGTGAGCTACTATGTGGTTTCTCAGGATGAGAATGTATGCGCCCGTCTGGACGCATTTCAGGATGTGTATAAAAACCTGATCAGCGCTGCGCAGATTTATGTGCAGGCGGACAAGACCGGCATCCCGGAGGATGCGGTTTCCGTGGTTATTCCGAATGCGGTGATCTATGTTCCGCTGGAGGAGCTTGTCGACATGGAGAAAGAGCGCGAGCGCCTGCTGAAAGAGAAGGAAAAGCTGGAGAAAGAGCTGGCGCGCTCCAACGGCATGCTGCAAAATGAGAAGTTTTTGAGCCGTGCGCCCGCTGAAAAAGTGGAAGCGGAGCGGGAGAAGCTGAAGAAATATGAGGCGATGATGGAGGACGTAGAGGCGAGACTGCAGTCGCTGTAAGATATGGTAATTTGGGAAATTCTGTTGTCTGACTATTGACTTTCCTGACAATTTATCATATTATAACCATAGCTAAGGAACGCGGTGAGTTCTCATAGGGCCAAAACGAACCCCCGGAGTGGGTGAGACTCCGGGGGTTCTTGCTCGTTGCGGAGAGCTGATCCGTTTTCGGCTGTTGCTGTCTAATCATTTCCGTCAAGCCATTTGCATATGTAGTAGCCGGCTACACTGGCCATGACGGAGATAAGCATCGCGGTGAGAAAATCTCCCATAGGACGTCACCTCCTTCTGCTGGAAAGAGACGACAGCAGATTGATTATAACATATTTATGAATATTTATATACAATAAGTATATATTTTCCTGATTAAATAGATATTAAATTGAAGTCCGGATATGCGTTATACTGTAATCACCAATAAAAAGAGAGAGCATTTTTAAATGAAATCAGATATGCAGGAGGCAGTATCTTTTTTGTATGATCTGCCGAAATTCACTACAAAAAACAGTCTGGATCATACCCGGAAGCTTTTGGGGCTTCTGGGCGATCCCTGCCTGGACCGCAAGGTTATCCATGTGGCGGGCAGCAACGGAAAAGGCAGCGTTTGCTGCTTTTTATATTCTATGCTGCTGTGTGCCGGGAAGTCGGCGGCGATGTTTACGTCGCCGCATCTGGTCGATATCCGGGAGCGGTTTCAGATGGACGGCAAAATGGTCAGCGAGGAGGATTTTCTCTTCGCTTTTGGCCGTGTAAAGAAAGTTTCTGAGGAGCTTGTACAAAATAATGATAATCACCCGACCTTTTTCGAGTTTATTTTTGCCATGGCTATGGTACTATTCGAAAAAGCGGGAACAGAATACATCATTCTGGAGACAGGACTGGGCGGCAGGCTGGACGCGACGAACAGTTATCCGCGGCCGATCCTTTCCGTCATTACGTCAATCAGTCTGGAGCACACGGAGATACTTGGCGGCACGCTGGCGCAGATCGCCGCGGAGAAGGCAGGTATTCTGAAAGCAGGCGTTCCCGTTGCCTTCATTGATGAAGAACCGGAGGCTGCGCAGGTCATCCGTTCCCATGCGGAGCAGCTTGGCTGTCCGTATTGTGCAGTTGCCTGTGATACAGATTATGCGGATCAGAGTGCTCCTTTGCGGACAGGCCCTGCGGAAACCGATGCCGCGCGGACGGAAGAATATAAATTATTTTATATTTATGAAATTAAGGAGAAGGGTATTGATTTTTCGTTCGCAACTGCTTATGATAGAGCAAATGATGATGTCGGAACGTCTGTCACACAGCAATCTGCGGATGGTAAACGGAATGATTCATGGCAGATTGGTATTCTGTCAGACGGATACATCATGCAGCAGACGGTGAACCGCATTTGGCATGTGCCGGGTTATGCACGATGGCAGGCACAGAATGCGGCGCTTGCCGTTGCAGCCATGCGGCTGCTGCATCTGATGCCGGACGATATGATACAGCGGGGACTTTCCGCCGCTGTCTGGCCCGGACGGATGCAGCAGGTGCGTCCGGGAATCTGGTTCGACGGCGCGCACAATCCTTCCGGAATCGCGGCTTTTGTGCAGACTGTGCGGAGGCTTACCGCGGAGGATACATATCCCCCGCTGCTGGTATTTTCCATGGTACGGGAGAAGGATATCCGGACAGCAGTTCGTCTGCTGACGGATGCGATCTCCTGGGAAGCCATCGCCGTCGCTACCGTACCCGGAGAGAGAGGCGTTCCTCCCGAGACGCTGGCAGAGATGTTCCGGGAAACTGTTGAGTCCCGGACAGACAGTTCTGCAAAGCCCTTTGTGTTTCAGACGGACAGTCTCGTAGAAGCTGCAGCATTCCCGACTTCCTGCCCCGCAGAAGCCTTCGCTTCTCCCGGCGCAGCTCTGTCCGCAATGCGCGCCCGCAAAAAACCGGGACAGCAGCTGTTCTGTACCGGTTCCCTGTACTTCGTGGGAACCCTGTTGAAGGATTTACGCAATCATTACCACTATCTTTGAAAGTCGATTGCTACGCAGCAAGCTGCTCACGCAATCGCCGCCGACATTCGCAATCCGGGCTATCGCCCTGCTTGCTCATGTCGGCTTGGTCGTCGAATATCCAGTCATCTGGGTGTGCAAGCGTCTCCGCTCCGCTCCGGTCGGTGCTAGACGTCCACTGGACGTCTAGCACCCCATCTGCCTGTCTATTGACGACACTTTTATAACACATGGAGGACCCTATGATAGATTTCGAGGAAGAATTAAAGAAGTTTCAGCCCAGCATGGAGATTGACGACGCGGAGGACGCGATCTACAGCCGCGACCTGACAGACATGATGGATCTTTTACAGGAAATGCAGAAGGAATCCAGAAACGAGCGGAGGTAAGCGATGAGATGTTATTATTGCGGTGCGTCGCTGGATTTTACGGATTACTGTCCGGAATGCGAAGCGGATGTGCGCATATGGAAGAAAATTTACCGGATGTCAAACCGTTTTTACAACGATGGTCTGGAAAAAGCGCGGGTACGTGATCTGACCGGGGCGGTCAGGTCCCTGAATATGAGTCTTCGCTGCAATAAGGCCAACATCGAGGCGCGCAATCTGCTCGGTCTGGTTTATTATGAGCTGGGAGAGACGGTGAACGCCCTGAGCGAGTGGGTCATCAGCAAGAGCATGTTTTCCGACGGAAATCCTGCTTCCGATTATCTTTCGCGTGTACAGAAAAGCGCGGCTCAGCTGGAGAACACAAACCAGACGATTCGGAAGTTTAACCAGTCGCTGACCTATTGCCGTCAGGGAAATTATGATCTCGCAGTGATTCAGCTGAAAAAAGTTCTGTCCCTGAATCCCAGGATGGTGAAGGGACATCAGCTGCTGGCGCTTCTCTATATGAGGGAAGAACGCTTTGATCTGGCCATGCGTTCCCTTCGCCATGCGGAACAGATTGATACGAACAACACGAATACGATGCGCTATATGCAGGAATGCAGGGAACATTTAAAGGCAAACGGAAAGCTGAAGCCGCAGAAAGCGGAGGAGGAGACCGTCACCTACCAGAGTGGTAATGACATCATTATCCGTCCGGCAAAGTTTACGGATCATACGGCAGTGCGAACGGTTGTGAATCTGCTGATCGGAGCCGCAATCGGCGTTGCGGTCGTTTCTTTCCTGGTCGTTCCGGGAATCAGACAGCGTATGAATGCGGATGCGGGAGCTCAGGTTGTTGAAGCAAACCAGACGATCTCAGCAAAAGATCAGACCATCCAGAATCTGGAAGATGAGATTGCTTCCATGGACGAGGAGGTGGCTGATGCCGAGAGTGCAATTGATTCCGCGAATGAAAAGACGGAGGCATACAGTCAGCTTTTGAACGCATATGTTTCCTATGCTGAGGAGGATTATACGACGGCGGGAGAATTGCTCGCCGATGTTGACCGTGATCTGCTTGACACAGATGAACAGGCTGTTTATGACAGTATGATGGAGGTGGTAGAATCCGCTGTGCTGCAGGCTGCCTGGGAGGAAGGCCGGAGTGTGTACGGAACAGGGGATTATGAGACGGCGATCACTTTGTTCCTGACCGTGGCGGAGACCGACCCTGCGTATGAGGAAGGAGAACTGGCTTATTATCTGGCGTTTGCCTATAATTATCTGGAGGATTATGAGAATGCCCTGAAGTGGTTCAATGTCGCGGCGGAGAACGCTTCAAAGAGTTCCACGAGGAGAACTGCCCAGAGCATGGCGGAAGATCTGGAGTCAAAGGGATACACCGCCGCGGAGTAAATTACTTTTGACACCTGAACTTATTTTCATAGTATGACACAAAAGACGTCGTTCCTGAGTATGGAAGGGCGTCTTCTTTCATGGATGTTGGCGCGCTGCAGCGTATGAGGAAGGAGAACTGGCTTATTATCTGGCGTTTGCCTATAATTATCTGGAGGATTATGAGAATGCCCTGAAGTGGTTCAATGTCGCGGCGGAGAACGCTTCAAAGAGTTCCACGAGGAGAACTGCCCAGAGCATGGCGGAAGATCTGGAGTCAAAGGGATACACCGCCGCGGAGTAAATTACTTTTGACACCTGAACTTATTTTCATAGTATGACACAAAAGACGTCGTTCCTGAGTATGGAAGGGCGTCTTCTTTCATGGATGTTGGCGCGCTGCATCAGCAGCGCATGAGTGTGAGTATGGAGGAGAAAAACATGGAGTGTGAATACAGGATCCACGGTCCGGAGTTATGCATCGTGCTTCCGAGGGAGCTGGATCATCACGTGGCATCTGGCATCCGGCAGGAGGCGGATCTGCTGGTGGAGACTTACCACATCCGCCGGATTATTTTTGATTTTTGCATGACGGAGTTTATGGACAGTTCCGGGATCGGCGTGATTCTGGGACGTTACCGGAGTATGAAGCTTTCCAGCGGACAGATCTGGGCGGTAAATGTAAAACCGCGCACGGAAAAGATTCTGGCGATGTCGGGACTGGAATCAATTATCACGGCAGAAAGGATATAGTCATGGATCAGGAAATCTTGAGGGAAAATGATACGGAACAAAAGAAACGCCTTGTCAATGAAATGCAGATTGTGTTTGAATCAAAATCGGAAAATGAGGGCTTTGCCCGGACGGCAGTGGCTTCTTTTATCATGCCGCTTGATCCGACAATCGATGATCTGGCTGATATCAAGACGGCCGTTTCTGAGGCTGTGACCAATTGCGTGATCCACGGTTACGAGATGAGGCCGGGGAAAATTTTCCTGGACGCGGCAATCTGGGATCGGACGCTGGTGCTGTCAATTACAGATGAGGGGCGCGGGATTGCGGACATTGCGAAAGCAATGGAACCGATGTACACGACAAAACTGGAACTGGAGCGTTCCAGTATGGGATTTTCTTTTATGGAAGCATTCATGGACGCGGTGGAGGTGGAGTCCGCGCCGGGGCGCGGGACGCGGGTCATCATGCAGAAGGCGATCAGGTAAATTCCCATGGGAGATCTGGAACGGGATATCAAACGGGCACACGAGGGGGATAAGGAGGCGCGTGACGCACTGGTACATAAGAATATCGGACTGGTCTGGAGTGTCGTGCGGCGTTTTTCCAACCGCGGATATGATCCGGAGGATCTGTTTCAGGTGGGAACCATAGGGCTGATCAAAGCCATCGATCATTTTGATTCCGATTATGAGGTGAAACTATCCACCTATGCGGTTCCCCTGATTACCGGCGAGATACGCCGTTTCCTGCGGGACGACGGGATGATGAAAGTGAGCCGGACATTGAAGGAAAACGGCTGGAAGGTGAGCCGTGAAGCGGAAAAATGGAGAAATCTGCATGGCCGGGAGGCGACACTGGAAGAACTGTCGGCGCAGACGGGATTGTCTGCGGAGGATATTGTTATGGCCGGTTTTGCCAATGCGGAGGTGGATTCTCTTTCCCGGCCGGTTCCGGGCTGCGACGGGAAGGAAATCATGCTGCAGGAACAGCTTTGTGATGAAAACGATGAGATGGAGGCGCGTGTCAATCACGTTTTTCTGGAGGAGGCGCTGGCGGGACTGGAAGGTGAGGAACGGCGTCTGATCTGGCTGAGATATTTTCAGGGAAAAACGCAGACGGATGTGGCAAAACTGCTCGGAACGACGCAGGTGCAGGTTTCCCACATGGAGAAACGTTTGCTGGGAAAAATACGTGCCATGGTGTGAACATGCTGATTGTTTTTAAATGAGGAAGACATTTGAATAAAAAAAGGAAAACTGTCATACTAACAGCAGAATTTTAATGCAATGCAAAAGGAGTGAGGCGAATGTGCTGGAAATTATGTAAAAAATGCTGCTGTACGATTTTGTTTGCTGTTATGGTCGGCGGCGTGGTTTATTATCTGAAATGTAAGGATGAGAACGGAGAAGAGAAGGGATGTAAGATTGCCCGCACGGTAAAAGAAAAAAAGGATAAGTTCGTAGGTGCCTGTGGCTGCGTAAAGGACGATGCGAAGGACATGGCATCTGAAGTAAAATACGCTGCCAATTGTACGGCGGGTGAGGTGAAGGACGGGCTGAAGGCTTCGGGAGCGGCAGTGAAAAGTGCTGCGGAAAATATCCGGGAGGATATGGACGATATCCGCCAGTCGGCAGGCAGTGTGTTTGAGAGCGGGAGCCATGCATGAGCGGAACCGGACATACACTGTATCTGAAGCTGCCGCAGAACAGCATTGTTTCTGAACGAACGGTCCGAATCGGTGACGTCGCAAAACTGGAGTGTACGGATGCCGGTATCCGCCGCAAGGTCAGACAAATGGAGATATATCATTTTGAAGGTGATGACAGGAGAAACCGGACACAGGTGTTTTCCGTATTGTATCTGATTAAAATGATTCACGCTTCCTATCCGGATCTGGAGATTGTAAATCTGGGACCGCCGGATTTCGTGGTTCGATATGAACACTCACCGGAGAAAAAGGCGGTGCAGGTTCTGAAGGTCGCTGTGGTCTGTATTGTTCTTTTTTTCGGCGGTGCGTTTACGATTATGACGTTTATACAGGACGTGGCGGTTGGAGAAGTGTTTGACCGCTTTTATACCAGAGTGACCGGCGCTTCTCCGACAGGCGTCACACCTCTGGAGGTCAGCTTTTGCATCGGTCTTGCGGTGGGAATCATGATTTTTTATAATCATGTGGGACGAAAGAAAATCACGGATGATCCGACTCCGATTCAAACCGCGATGCGCAAATACGAACAGGACGTGGATAACGCCTATATCGAGACAAGCAGCAGGAAAGGAAAAAATATCGATGTGGACAACTGATCTTTTCCTGATTCTGATCGGACTGATCTGCGGTTTTTCCGTGGCGGCGGGAACCTTTGCGCTGATTGCCGGTCTGGGATTGGTTCCGCGGCTGGCCGGTAAGACCAGTGTCGCTTCTTATGTTATTCCATTGGAAAATGCGGTGATTTACGGAGGCGTTTTCGGCGCGGTCATTGCCCTTTTTGAACAGATACCGCTTCGCATCGGATGCTGGTTTACCCTGGTTTACGGACTTTCGGCAGGCGTTTTTACCGGCTGTCTGGCGGTAGCACTGGCTGAGGTGCTGAATGTGTTTCCTCTTTTATTTCGAAGGGCAAAGATCAAGCGGGGATTGAATCTGATGGTGTTTTTTTCGCGCTGGGGAAGACGGCGGGAGCGCTGTATTATTTTGCCGTGTTGTTCTCATGACATGATTATGAGGATTGTGTAAGCACAAAGTGAGGAACAATCCGTAGGTATCATAGGGGTCAAAAGGTCATGAATGGAATTATGACATGGATTGAAGAAGGAGAAGATATTTGTATGGAAGAAAAAAAGGAAGAAATTGATAAAAAAGCCCCGAAGGAGGAGCTTGTCTCTGAAGTTGTAAAACGAGGGGACGCCTCGCAAGGCGAGGAAAAAAACAGAGAGAGGACGCCTATAATGCCTATGTGAAGCAGGTGACGCCGACCTACAGCACACCGCTCCATATGGTAAAGGCTTTTGCCGTGGGCGGCTTTATCTGTCTGATCGGCCAGATGATCATGAATTTCTGCATGAACAGCCGTGGCATGGATCAGATGACAGCCGCGAAATGGACGAGCCTCATTCTGGTGCTGGCAAGCGCCGTCTTAACCGGACTGAATATTTATCCTTCTCTGGCGCAGTTTGCCGGAGCCGGTGTTCTGGTGCCGATCACGGGATTTGCCAACGGGATATCTTCCGCGGCGCTGGAGTATAAAAAAGAGGGGCAGGTTTTCGGCCTCGGCGCTCAGATCTTTTCCATCGGCGGGCCGGTCATCCTCTACGGGATTTTCACCAGCTGGGTGCTGGGCCTGATCTATTGGATCCTGAAGCTCGCGGGCATGGTGTAAACTTACAGTTCAAACATCTCCCGGCAGAAGCGGAATCCCGTCATCGTCCGGAAAACGGTTTCACATGCATGGGCCGCCGCTTTTTGCGACGCCTGATCCTCATACAGATTGACGAGAAAATCCGCTTCTACGAGAATCTGATAATCCAAACCGTCAATGTTCTGATAGGTATGACGATGTCCGACCAGATAGCAGACGCGGGTGATCACATTCTCCGGGAAGCCGAGGCGGGTGAGCATTTCCTTTGCCAGCGGCGGACCCTCCAGTTCCTGATATTTGCCGGCGGCGGAGCCGTATTTTTCTTCGCTGGCATGGATGCCGATGTCGTGAACGACGGCGGCGGCTTCCAGTGTGAACAGCGTCTCTTTATCCAGATTTTCCAGAACACCGATTGTTCGGGCAAAATCATGAACCTTTATAAAGTGCTGGATCCGTTTGGGGTCGCCGTGGTAGCAGAATATCATTTCGGCAATCAGTTTTTCGATCATAATCATTTCTCCGTTTCTGTTATCATTCTATTCTATCATACCATAGTATTTTCGGATTACAATGGGGATTGCGTTTTTTTCAATGACCAATTATAATGTAGTTGTTAAAAAATCTACAAGAATGGGGAAAACAAGTCAATGGCGGTGAAGGTTGGGATCATTTCAGATACACACGGATTGCTGCGGCCCGAGGTGATCGGCACGTTAAAAAACTGTGATTATATTTTGCACGCGGGAGATTTCGCGGACGAACATATCCTGGATCAGCTGCGTTTCCTGGGAGGAAAGCTCTACGCAGTGCGCGGGAACAATGATTATTACTGGGCGAATGAGCTTCAGTACAGCCTGCGTTTCCGGATTGAAGAGCTGGAGTTCCTGATGGTGCATGACCGCTATGATGCCGGCCGGCAGGCGGCGCAGGCGGATGTGATCATATATGGACATACACACCGCTACGCTGAGGAAGTGGCGGACGGCAGATTGTGGCTGAATCCGGGGAGCTGCGGACGGGCGCGGTTCGGCGGGGATGTCTCTTTCGCCGTAATGGAGATCAGCGGGAGAGAGTATACGATTCAGAAGGTTCTGCTTTCTTAAAAATTTTATCAATCATTTAACTGATCATCCCGCCGATCATTCCCGCCGCTATACACATGACCAGTGTGGTGGCGACATGTACCGTATCCGAACTGATGCCACGGTTCAGCAGGAGTGAACCTGCCAGCAGGATCAGAAAATAGACCGCACCCATCAGTACGCCCCAAAGAAATTTATGCGTTCGCAGCCGTTTCCCGGCGATCAGTCCGCCAATCAGGCAGGATATGATGTAAATAACCATGATGCCGATGTTGATAACGGATTCCCCCGGCTGCAGTTTCAGCAGAATAAACGCCAGTATCAGCAGCGCAAGCCCGGTAATCACATACATAATCAGCAGAGTGCTGAGAATGGTGAGGGGCTTATTTTTTTTCTTATTTGATCTGTCCATAGTAAATCCTCTTGAAATATATGTATGTTTGTCTTGAAAAAATATGACCGGTGCGGTATGATAAGAATCAAATTTTTGTTACAGACACTAAATGAATTGAAAAAGGAGAGTGAATTTTTTGGACCCCGGTGTCATATTCTCAATTGCCGCATTAATTCTGCTGCTGATTTTATCAGCATTTTTCTCATCGGCGGAGACCGCTCTTACGACGGTCAGTAAGATCAGCATGAAAGCGCTGGCGGACGAGGGAAACCGTCGTGCCGCGCTCGTGCTCAGGATCACTGACGATTCTTCCAGGATGCTGAGCGCTGTCCTGATCGGAAATAATCTGGTGAATATTCTGGCTTCTTCCCTTGCGACGGTATTGGCTGTCCGCGCGTTTGGCAATGCGGGGACGGGAATTGCAACCGGCGTTCTGACTGTGCTTGTATTAATTTTCGGCGAGCTGACGCCGAAGACCATGGCAACGATACGTGCGGAAAAAATGTCTCTGCGCTATTGCAGGATTATCTGGGCATTGATGTCTGTCCTGACTCCGGTGATTTTTATCCTGAATCTGCTGGCATCCGGCGTTCTCCGGCTGCTCCGGGTGGATCCGAACGAGAAAAATAAAGTGATGACGGAGCGGGAGCTTCGTACGGTTCTGGAAGTCGGCCATCAGTCCGGCGTGATCGAGACGGAGGAGAAGCAGATCATCAATAACGTATTCGATTTCGGCGAGACGAAGGCGGAAGATATCATGGTACAGCGGATTGATATGGTCTTTGTACACATTGATGCGGCCTATGATGAGGTGGTTTCGTTGTTTCGTGAGGAGAAGCTGACAAGGCTGCCTGTCTATGAGGATTCCAGGGACGAGGTGGTCGGCATCCTGAATATGAAGGATCTGATCCTGTGTGACCGGGACAGCTTTTCTGTCCGTGAGATCATGCGGGAGCCGTTTTTCACCTACGAACATAAAAGCACGGCCGGCCTGCTGCTGCAGATGCGCAAGCTTCAGATCAATATCGCTATTGTTCTTGATGAGTACGGCATGACGGCCGGCCTGGTCACAACACAGGATCTGATTGAGGAGATTGTCGGCGAGATCCGGGACGATTACGATGAGGACGAGGAGCTTTTGCAGAAAATCTCTGAGCGGGAGTATCTTGCGGCCGGGTATATGAAGCTGGATGATTTTAATGAGGCGCTGCATCTGCATCTGGAGTCGGACGGTTACGATACCATCGGCGGCTATCTGATCGGACTTCTGGACCGGCTCCCGAAGGCGACTGATTCAGGAATCACGCCGGACGGTGTTTATCTGCAGGTATGGCGGAAGGAGAAACAGAGGATTGCCCAGATATATGTGCGGCTGCCGGAGGCGAACTCAGAATCCCAGTGCCTGCAGCATTAACCGTGCGGAGCGGGTGAGCGCACGTCTGTAATCCGGATTGCTGTGACCGTAAGAGGAAGTTCCCATGATAGATATGTTTTTCCGCCGGTTTTTGTTTTGGAGCAGTTTTTCTCCGACCGGCTGATAGGGGATAAAGAGCAGACGAGAGTCCGGAATCCGGAATTCACAGGAAATTCTGGCCAGATCGAATCCGGGTTCCGGAATG
>JAJQFQ010000096.1 GCA_021201035.1 Clostridiales bacterium | reverse complement strand
GTTATACAGGCTGAGAGGAAGGTGGAGACCTTCGACCCGGGACCTGATTTGGATAATGCCAACGTAGGGAGTCGAGCGAACGATGATGTTTTATATGGGAGACTTCCATTCGGGAGTTTCCCGTTTTCTGTTTTATCCGGGGGAACTTATCCCTGACATGACGGGGCATAGTTCATGCGGCTTGCTTTGGGTGCGTATGGAAAACGGCGGACAGGAGGGATTTATCATGGTTAAGATTAACGGAGAAGCATGTGATGCGTCCGGTAAGACAATTACGGAGTATCTGCAACAGGCCGGTTATGATCCGGTTCGGGTGGCCGTTGAGCACAATGGAGTAATCGTATCGAAGACAGGGTATGCGGATACCGTGCTGGAGGATGGCGACGAGGTTGAAGTAGTAAGCTTTGTGGGCGGCGGCTGATTCACTGCCTTATCAGAAAACGCTGATTTTCGGCGGAAAACCCCTTTGTGAGGATGTGTCATTCTGATACGGCATATCCGGATGCACGGAGATTGATACGTAAAATCAGGAATTGCCCGTGTGCGGCAGTTCCATCATATTCAGAAAAGTGAGGGATATATTATGCAGACAGATGACAAACTTGTGATTGGCGGCCGTGAATTTACATCCAGATTCATTCTCGGCTCCGGAAAATATTCATTAAAGCTGATCGAGGCTGCGGTGCGGGACGCCGGTGCTCAGATCATTACTCTGGCGGTTCGCCGGGCGAACACGAAGGATCAGGAGAATATTCTGGATTACATTCCGAAAGGTGTGACACTGCTTCCGAATACTTCCAGCGCGCGTAATGCCGATGAAGCGGTGCGTATTGCCCGTCTGGCCAGAGAACTCGGATGCGGAGATTTTGTAAAAATTGAAATCATGCGCGATTCGAAATATCTGCTTCCGGACAACGCGGAGACCATCCGGGCGACCGAGATTCTGGCAAAAGAGGGATTTGTGGTAATGCCGTATATGTATCCGGATCTGAATGTCGCACGGGATCTGGTGAATGCTGGAGCTGCCGCTGTTATGCCGCTGGCATCCCCGATCGGTTCCAATAAGGGACTGGCGACCCGTGAGTTTATTCAGATTCTGATCGATGAGATTGATCTTCCGATTATCGTGGACGCGGGGATCGGCAGGCCGTCCCAGGCCTGTGAGGCGATGGAGATGGGCGCGGCGGCGATCATGTCCAATACGGCGCTGGCGACGGCCGGAGATCTCCCGATGATGGCGGGCGCTTTCCGGCAGGCAATCGAGGCCGGCAGAAAGGCGTATCTTTCCGGACTGGGCCGAGTCCTCGTCCGTGGGGCGTCATCGCCGGATCCGCTGACGGGATTTCTGCGGGATTGAAATGCTGTTTGAAAAGCAACAGGATGGTACAGCAACTATAGGAATGAAACAAATTGTAATATTTGTTGAAAACAGGCATTGTATTCGTGAAAGGCATGATTATGGAAAATGAATTTTATGTTGATTCGGAACTTCTATCAGAGGCGGCTCTGAAAAAGAAACATCAGCTGGAGACAGATCCGTCTTCCCGGAAAAACCATATGGAATATCTGCCTGGCATGGAACAGATCGAGTCGGATATATGCAAAACCGTGATTGACCAGATGAACGCCTATGATTATACGGCTTATACTGCACGCGATGTCCGAGCGGCGTTGGATCATGAGACCTGCACACCGGAGGATTTCAAGGCACTCCTGTCTCCTGCGGCGGAGCCTTTTCTGGAGGAGATGGCGCAGCGGGCGAGGATGGAGACGAGCAAGCATTTCGGTAATACGGTTTATGTATTTACGCCGCTTTATATCGCCAACTACTGTGAAAACTATTGCGTTTACTGCGGTTTTAACTGCTATAACCAGATTTCCCGGATGAAACTGACGATGGAGCAGATCGAACATGAGATGGAGGTCATCTCCAAAAGTGGGATGGAGGAGATCCTGATTCTGACTGGAGAGAGCCGCGGAAAGAGCAGTGTGGAGTACATCGGTGAGGCCTGTAGGCTGGCGCGGAAGTATTTCCGCATGGTGGGCGTCGAGATTTATCCGGTCAATACGGATGAATACCGCTATCTGCATGAATGCGGCGTGGATTATGTGACAGTTTTTCAGGAGACTTATGATTCCGATAAATATGAGACTCTTCATCTGTGCGGTCACAAGCGGGTCTGGCCTTATCGGTTTGACGCGCAGGAGCGTGCCCTGAGGGGCGGTATGCGGGGCGTCGGATTTTCGGCGCTGCTGGGGTTGTCGGATTTCCGAAAAGACGCGCTGGCAAGCGCACTGCATGTATATTATCTTCAGAGAAAATATCCGCAGGCGGAGATGTCGCTTTCCTGTCCGCGTCTGCGTCCGATTATTAATAATGACAAGATCAATCCGTTGGATGTGGGAGAACGGCAGCTCTGTCAGGTGCTCTGTGCCTATCGGATTTTTATGCCGTTTGTCGGCATTACGGTTTCCTCCAGAGAGAACGCGGCTTTCCGGAACGGTATTGTGAAAATTGCGGCGACGAAGGTGTCCGCCGGCGTTTCTACCGGGATCGGGGATCATGAGAGTAAATATACCGGAAGGGAATCAGAGGCGGAGCAGGGCGACGAACAGTTCGAGATCAGTGACGGACGCAGCCTTACGAAAATGTATGAGGATATGTCCGATGCCGGTCTGCAGCCGGTTCTGAATGATTACCTCTATGTCTGATATTCTGTGTGTGACAAACCGGAAGTTGTGCCGGGGGTATGAAGACAGTTCGGGGCACAGGGCATCGGATACAGATATGTGCGGGGGTATTCCGGCTCTGTCAGAGATATCCGTTTTGCAAAAGGAAAATGGTTCGGGGATAGGTTTTGCGGAGAATGCCAGATACATAGAAGAGCGGGAAAAGCTGTTTCTGAGTCAGATTGACCGCATCGCGCGGTGCCGACCTGCCGGAATCATTCTTCGGGAAAAGGATCTTTCCGAAGAGGAATACCGGATGCTTGCGAGTCAGGTAATGCAGATCTGTAAGCAGTATGGGACGAGATGTATTCTCCACAGCTTTGCGGATGCGGCTCTGGAACTCGGTGCGGATGCGCTTCATCTGCCGTTTCCTTCCCTGCGCGCGCTTGCTCCGGAAAAACGGGGGAAATTTCGTGTGCTCGGCGCCTCCTGTCATTCCGTGGCAGATGCGCGGGAGGCGCAGGCTCTCGGATGTACGTATATCACGGCTGGCCATATCTTTGCTACGGACTGTAAGGCAGGACTGCCGGGGCGGGGGCTTGACTTTTTACGGGAGGTCTGTGAGAGTGTTGCGCTGCCGGTTTTTGCCATCGGCGGTATCTGTCAGAGCAATGTTTCAGAGGTTCGCCGCGCGGGCGCGGCGGGCGCCTGTGTGATGAGCGGATGCATGCAGTGTGATGATGCAAAAGCGTATCTTTCCGGATTTCCCGAACGGTAAGCTTGAGCGGCCGGCCGGTGCATATTTGAAAATGTGCAGTCTGTGACAGGAAGGTTTTGTGGTACGATCATGTGCGCGAACTGCCGCAGACGATATGAAAAAGGAGAATTTTACATGCGCCGTATGGAGTTTAAAATGGAACGAATCGGTCTGGTGAAGGAAGGCGACGTGCTGCCTGTGACGGAGAGCAAACTTCCGAATTCGTGGTATTACACATTGGGAAAGTCCTACGCCATGTCGGCAAACTATACGGTCCGTGAACGGCTGCATGCCACTGAGGGAAAAGTGGTTGAGATCCGGGAGACACCGAAAGGCTATTATGTGATCGTGGAGTTTGACGATACAGGGGACAAAAAACCATAATCTGCAGAATTGTGTTTTTCCGTTCGGATTATTTGCCGGTCAGGCTGTCAGGAGAATGTGATGAGTGTAGTAGCAACCAGCGTATTTTTATTGTTTGCCCTGATTTTTCTGGGCTTTTTTATCGGGAAAAGAGGTATTGTACAGAAAAGCAGCATACCGGATCTGTCGAATCTGGTTTTGAAAGTAACGATGCCGGTAACGGTATTTTGCTCCATTGTCGATCAGCAGGGTAAGAGCAGCACAAGTCCGTACTGGCAGATATTTGTCGGCGTGATCTTGCTGTATCTGTGTTCCGCTCTGCTGAGTCTTGCGGTTGTCAAGGGGCTGCGCGTCCCGAAGGATGAGCAGGGGGTGTGGATTTTCAGCTGTATGCTTTCAAATAACGGTTTCATGGGCCTGCCGCTTGCGCTGTCTGTGTTCGGGAG
>JAJQFQ010000201.1 GCA_021201035.1 Clostridiales bacterium | reverse complement strand
TCTGACTGTGGTCCAGAAAACGAATCAAAATATTCTGCGGACCGCCCCCGATATCCTCCACCACGAAATGCACAACATTCTGAGACTTCTTTGCCAACGGGACGTCCGGATTCTGGATATATGCCCGGTCAACATCCGCTACCGCAATCGTCGGATGACAACAGGGATTCCAGATACGATACCGAATCTGCTCCAGAGCATGCCACGCAAACCACCACTGCATCATCTCAATCGTCACTCCCGGGAATACATTGTTAACTGCCACATAACCAGCTCCATTATCCAGAATACAATATCCGGTTTCTACATCCATATAACCCGGCTCATACATTTTTTCAATCTGATCCGGCATCAATGCTTTCGACGGATCCATCGGTCCCTGTGCCAGAATTCCCATCAGCTTCGGATTCGGCGTTGCAAGGGTTTCTCTGTAATATTTCGCGATGGGACTCTTCTTTTCCTCCTCCGTCAACGGAATCGGTTTTCTTTCCATTTGACTCATCTGTTTCTCCTCCTATGCTTCCGGCTGATATTTATAGGTTTCAATCGGAACGCGCTCTGAACCGGTCGTCAGGCTGCCGTCATCGCCCATACGGCAGGTATACCACATAATTTCTTCTGCCTTGTCCGGATAATCCTCACGCAGGAACCATCCTCTGGATTCCTTACGCAGCAACGATGTCGTGAAAAACATCTCCGCGCAGATCAACATGGACTCCAATTCCAGGCATCCGAATAAATTGTGCGGATCGTCCGCCCTTAAAACCGGCAGTTTCTCCTGCAGTTCCTTTACCCGCGCCAGCGCTTTCGTCAGGCGCTCTTCACTCCGATACAAGCTGTTGCCGAGCGGTTGCATGACATTGTGTATCTCCGGAAGGAACTCCATCACGCTCACGGTTCCGTTCTGGTTGCCGGGCTTCTTAAAGTGAGCGTCTATCGCCTGAATCGCCGCTTCGTCAATCTTACCGAAGTCATGCCCCAGCGCAAATGCCGCGCTGTTCTCTCCTGCCAGACGCCCGGAATACTGTGCATTTGCCAGCCCGGATCCTCTAACTCTGGCGGGAGGCGCCGGAACCGCTCCGTGATAACTTCCGCCGCTATGGCAGATATCTCCTGCCGCGAACAGTCCGGGTACGCTGCTCTGGAAATCTCTCCCCACCTGCAGTCCGGAAAACTCCGCTACGAGGCCCGGCACACACTCGTTATTTGTCGCCTGCGAAAAAGCATTAAAAAACAGATTGTTCCAGAATTTATCCGCAAACGGGCGGTCAAAATATGCGGAAGAACCGCAGCACTGCATCAGGAACGGCATCAGCGGGTTTTCTTCCATACGATAGGTCAGAGGACCGTTGCCCGCCTTGGTCTGTTTGTAGTATTCCGCGATAGAATACGCATCCACATCCGAGTGATGGCTGGAGGAGTATTTTTGACAGACATTCTCTCCGTTTTTATTGTACAGTGCATACTCAACGCCCATGCTTGACTCAAAATTTTCCAGAGAAGTCCAGTTATAGAAAGAACCAATTTCACAGTTCTGGAACTGAGCGCCCGCCCGGTATGCTGCAGCAATACCTTCACCTCGGCCGCCCGACCACATGGGCATAATGCGGTAATTGCACGAGCCGGTTGCAAGAACCACCGCTTTACACTGAAATACGGTCCGGGAACCGTCATCAATATTATATCCTACAGCGCCGCTGATCCGATCCCCGTCTTTCAGGAAATCTACCACGCCTGTCCGGTCGATAAACTTAATCCCGGCCTTTGCAGCATAGTTTCTCATATTTACCATATAATCCAGATCGACAGCTACCAATGTCCATGGGAAATCATCCTTATTATCAAACGTCAGTTTTCCGTATTCATCCTTGCCGGTAATCTGAGCGCGCCATTTCAGATAACGAAAGTCGCCGTCGTGCGTTTTGGAAACCTTTCCGCCCGACCATTTGTCGAGGAGTTCCACGCTCTTATCCAGTCCGTTGGCATAATCGCGGAGGAAATCCTGATCATTCAGATAATCTCCGTTATATCTGGTATGATATTCTACGTATCTTTCCGGATCCACACCCGCCATGGCATCCATAACCCCCCCACCGCGGTTGGCCTTTCCGGCATATCCGGAGGTATATTTTTCAACAACTGTCACATTCAGTTCGGAATTGTTCTCTTTTGCGGTAATCGCCGCACATAATCCAGCAAGACTGCCTCCGATGACCAGCAAATCTGTTTTTACTACATTTTCCATTCTCTGACCTCCTACATATCACAGATGTGTTCTCTCGGAAATACATATGCGTCGTAATCCGGCTCAACTTTAATCGCCCCTTTCGGACAATTCAGCTCGCAGAATCCGCATTGCACACACTCCTCCGGATACTTTACGATTGGCTTTCTGGCTTTTTCATCCCATTTCAGGATGTCAATAAAACAGGATTTGAAGCAGATCTTACAGCCCACACATAAATCCTTATTTACGATGATTCGATTCATTCTTGCTCCTCCTAAAACTCAAACTCATTCAGATGTGCCAATATTTCTTTCGCCTGTGCGAGCGCGTCATCTATAATAGCCGCCGCCGGTTTTTCCTCCTTCACCAGAGCAGTGATCTGTCCCGCCATAACAGCACCCTGCTGCATATCGCCCTCCATCATCGCTTTTTTCAGAGAGCTTTCCGCCACCGGACGAAGCATCTCGGCAGCCGCCGCTTTCGTGTTATTTGCCTCGATCGCAATCAACTCGTCCGCCAGTTCGTTTTTAATCTGACGGCAGGGTTCATCGGTCGAATATCCGGTGATGACCGTTGCCATATCCCCGGCATCAATAACCGCCTGTTTTACATTCGGGTGAACCACATTCTCAGCGGAAACCATAAACGCGGTACCCATCTCAAATCCCTCAGCGCCCATGGCAATTGCCGCCGCAATTCCTCTGCCGTCCGCCAGACCGCCGCTTGCCACGACCGGAATATCCAGCAAATCCACCGCCTGAGGCACAAGCACCGTGGTCGCTTCAAAAGTAACATGTCCGCCGCCTTCCCAGCCTTTCACGATCATGACATCCGCTCCGGCCTTCGCTGCGATCAGCGCATCATCAATAAACGAAGCCTTTACCACAATCTTGCATCCGGCCTCATGCCAGATGTCAAAATACTTTTTGCAAAGGTCGATATCCAGGCCGGCAATCGTATCGGCATACATAACCGGCGGTTTCTCTTCCTCCACAATTTTTGTCACAGGTTCCAAATTGTCCGGAATCATGATTGCATTCATCCCGAACGGCTTGTCCGTCAGCTTCCGGGTCGCCGCAATCTGTTCACGGATAAACCCTTCCGGCGCAAAGCCAACGCCCAGCACACCCAGTCCTCTGGCATTTGATACCGCGGCAACCAGCGGCGCCGTGGAAATCCAGGCCATCGGTCCCTGAATGACCGGTTTTTCGATTCCCAAAACTTCACATACTCTGTTCATCAGCCGTATCCTCCTCCTGTTTTTCTTATGGAAATATCATATTTCATTTACCTGCAAAATTCATTTCCTTTTTCTCCAATATGAACGGGTTTTTTTATGCGATTTTTCATGTCCCATATTGTAAATTCTTACAAAAAAAGAACACGTGGATAACCAGACTTCCACGCGCTCTTTTTTATTTTCACTTTCCCAGATATTGACAGTTGGACAACAGTCATGTCCGTTTAATAGCAGACCCTCTCTATCACACAGGTATGCTTTTTTCTGTTTTCCCCCTTTGCCTCTTTGTCATAATTGATACCCACCAGAAGCAGATCGCCAAAATATTGTTTCAATCTGCCGTCATAACGGTTCTCCCGTATCTGCCGGATTGCACTGTCCGCATCCTTGTCATATTTCAGTTCAACCAGCATGGCAGGTTTATCTGTATTCCGCCTCGGCAAAAACACAAGATCGGCAAAACCCTTTCCCGCCGGAAGTTCCCGGACAGTCTCATAATCCCTTCTCGCCGTGTAATAAGCCAGCGTAATCGCACAGCTCAGTGAATTCTCATCATTGTATTTCAAAACAGAAAAGTTTGAGTCATGTATCTCCTCCAGTGCCGTTTCCACTGCCGCGCAATCACCGTCAAGCGTCGCGTCCAGAAGATTTTCCGATTCTGAGAGAGCACGCTCGATTTCCTCCCATCCGTCTCCCTCCACGGCATCCTGAAAGGCTTCCGCCACCTCCAGATTCGGTACAAACACCTTTCTGGCCGCCTCATCATAAGCCAGATATCCGAGAT
The DNA here is from genome assembly GCA_021201035.1 of Clostridiales bacterium. Classification (GTDB taxonomy): domain Bacteria; phylum Bacillota; class Clostridia; order Lachnospirales; family Lachnospiraceae; genus Eubacterium_I. The sequence continues at coordinate 1 of JAJQFQ010000201.1, read as the reverse complement.
G
>JAJQFQ010000094.1 GCA_021201035.1 Clostridiales bacterium | reverse complement strand
GTATGAGCAAGTAGGGCGATTAGCCCGGATTGCGATAATGCTCTCCCTTAATGAGCATGAAATGCGAATTTAGTGAGAGCTTATGCAGAGCAATACCGGCAGCGATTGCGGGAGTAGCTTGCTGCGGATAAGTGAGATAGGAAATCTTTGATTTCCGTAATCGAACTTATGCAGAGCTGTCATCGACTTTTATACATGGTGGTGACTGTGTCATTCAGATGGAGAAAAAAACCGGGACTTATGATGTCTTTTCCATGCCGGCAGGTTTCGGCACGATGTTTTGAGTCCGGTTATGAATTATTATTATAATTTTTAATCAGGAGGATGTAAAATGGCAAACAAATGGGTTTACTTATTCAGCGAGGGTAACGCGGACATGCGTGAGCTTCTCGGCGGCAAGGGTGCGAACCTGGCGGAGATGACATCTCTCGGTCTTCCGGTACCTCAGGGCTTTACGATTACGACAGAAGCCTGCACGCAGTACTATGAGGACGGACGCGAGATCAATGATGAGATTCAGGGACAGATCAACGAGTACATCGGCAAGATGGAAGAGATTACCGGCAAGAAGTTCGGCGACGCAGAGAATCCTCTGCTTGTATCCGTTCGTTCCGGCGCGAGAGCATCCATGCCGGGTATGATGGATACCATCTTAAACCTCGGACTGAATGAGACCGTTGTCAATGTCCTGGCGGAGAAGTCCGGCAACCCGCGCTGGGCCTGGGACTGCTACCGCAGATTTATCCAGATGTATTCCGACGTTGTGATGGAGGTCGGAAAGAAATATTTCGAAGAGCTCATTGATGAGATGAAAAAGGAAAAGGGTGTTGTATTCGATGTTGATCTGACCGCTGATGATCTGAAGAATCTGGCGGGACAGTTTAAGGCAGAGTATAAGACCGTGCTGGGCGAGGATTTCCCGGATGACCCGAAGGAGCAGCTGATGGGCGCGGTGAAGGCTGTGTTCCGTTCCTGGGACAACCCCCGTGCGAACGTATATCGCCGTGACAATGATATCCCGTATTCCTGGGGTACGGCGGTCAATGTACAGAGCATGGCATTCGGTAATATGGGCGATGACTGCGGTACAGGCGTGGCGTTTACCCGCGACCCGGCTACCGGCGAGAAGAAGCTGATGGGCGAGTTCCTGATCAATGCGCAGGGCGAGGACGTGGTTGCCGGCGTGCGTACGCCGATGCCGATCGCCAGGATGGAAGAAGAATTTCCGGAGGCTTATGCCGAGTTTGTTGAGGTATGCCAGACGCTGGAGAATCACTACAGAGATATGCAGGATATGGAGTTCACCGTTGAGAACCGGAAGCTCTACATGCTGCAGACGAGAAACGGCAAGAGAACTGCATTTGCGGCATTGAAGATCGCATGCGATCTCGTGGACGAGGGCATGAGGACAGAGGAGGAAGCGGTTGCTATGATCGACCCGCGCAACCTTGACGCTCTGCTTCATCCGACATTCGATGCGGCTGCTCTGAAAGCAGCTGAGCCGATCGGAAAAGCGCTCGGCGCGGCTCCCGGCGCAGCCTGCGGTAAGATCGTATTCACGGCGGACGACGCGGTAGAGTGGGCCGGCAGAGGCGAGAAGGTTGTTCTTGTCAGACTGGAGACTTCCCCGGAGGATATCACCGGCATGAAGGCTTCCCAGGGTATCCTGACAGTCCGCGGCGGTATGACCTCACATGCGGCAGTAGTTGCCCGCGGTATGGGCGCATGCTGTGTATCCGGTTGCGGCGATATCATTATGGATGAAGAAAATAAACGTTTTACGCTCGGCGGAAAGGAATATCATGAAGGCGATATCATCTCCTTTGACGGTTCCACCGGCTGTATTTATGACGGTGCGATTCCTACCGTAGAGGCGAAAATCGCCGGAGAATTCGGCAGGATTATGGACTGGGCGGATAAGTTCCGTACGATGAAAGTGCGTACGAACGCAGATACACCAACGGATGCGAAAAAGGCCCGCGAGCTTGGCGCGGAGGGTATCGGCCTTTGCCGTACTGAGCATATGTTCTTTGAGGGCGACCGTATCGACGCGTTCCGTGAGATGATCTGTGCGGATACACTCGAGGAGAGAGAAGCTGCGCTTGAGAAGATTCTTCCGTATCAGCAGGGTGACTTTGAACAATTGTATGAGGCTATGGAGGGAGACCCGGTTACCATTCGTTTCCTTGACCCGCCGCTTCACGAGTTTGTCCCTCAGGAAGAGGAAGACATTGCAAAGCTTGCCGAAGCACAGGGCAAGTCCGTTGAGGATATCAAAGCTCTGATCGAAGGCCTGAAGGAGTTCAACCCGATGATGGGTCATCGCGGCTGCCGTCTGGCTGTCACCTATCCGGAGATTGCGAAAATGCAGACGAAGGCTGTAATCCGCGCGGCGATAAAAGTTCATAATAATCATCCGGACTGGAATATGGTACCGGAGATTATGATTCCGTTGGTTGGCGATATCAAGGAACTGAAATACGTCAAGAATTTTGTCGTTGAGACTGCGGATGCAGAGATTGCGGCGGCAGGCTCTGATCTGAAATATGAGGTTGGTACGATGATTGAAATCCCGCGTGCGGCGCTTACCGCCGACGAGATCGCGACGGAGGCGGAGTTCTTCTGCTTCGGAACCAACGACCTGACACAGATGACTTACGGCTTCTCCCGTGATGACTCCGGTAAGTTCCTGGATGCTTACTATGACGCGAAGATTCTGGAGAATGATCCGTTTGCGAAGCTGGATCAGACCGGTGTCGGCAAGCTGATGAAGATGGCAATCGAACTCGGCAAACCGGTTCACCCTGAACTGCATTGCGGTATCTGCGGCGAGCACGGCGGAGATCCTTCTTCCGTAGAGTTCTGTCACAAGATCGGACTGGATTATGTCAGCTGCAGCCCGTTCCGTGTACCAATCGCACGGCTCGCAGCGGCGCAGGCGGCGATCGCAAATAAGTAGGAGTTTCTTTCCTTTGAATTATCGTATGGGTTAACAGGTGAATATGACAGGCGTATCATCAGAAATAGTGGTACGCCTGTTTTTTTCACGGTTTTTGATATTAAATAGAAAAATCTTACCTATAGGTAAAAAAATACTACCATTTTCGGAACAATAGGTGTATAATAATCCCAATATATTTTCTTTGAATGTCGATTCTGGCACGAAACCCCGGGAGAACACAACCATCAGGTACTTTTCAAAGGAACATCATCATATGCAATTTGATTGTCATTTCAGGACACGCCATACCACGTCAGAAAACAGGATATTCGTTTGGCAATGAAATAACCTTAATGTGTATAAATTACTGGAGGTAAATATGAGGCAAAAATATGAAACTCTGTCATTGGCTGTTTTAAAAGATTTAGCAAAAGCCAGAGGCATGAAGCGTATTTCTACTTTGAAAAAAGCGGAATTAATTGAACGCATGCTGCAGCAGGATGAACTGGATGCGCAGGCGGCCAGGAAGGAAGAAGAAATACAGCAGAAAGATGCCGGCACAATTGATCTTAAAACAGAAATACCGCAGGGAGATGAAGAATCATCAGATTTAAAGGCAGAAACAGGACAGAAAGAGAAAGAGATCGCTGTGCATGCGGAACAGTCTGAGCGAGAGTTCAGAAGACCTGTGCAGAGAAATACAGGAAAATCTGCAGATACACATCAACGTATAAAAAACTCGAGAGAGTATTACCAGGAACAGGGAAGCTCCCGTGACATTTCGTCGGAATCAAGAGAAAAGAAAGAATCTGTTGAAAACGGACAGAATCATTTCGTGAGAGAATCTTCTAATCATAAGCCCTATAAAAACAACAATTATAATAACAGACAGGATGACAACAGATATCGCTATTCGAAGTCGGCAGCGAACCTGTCGGATGAGACAGGTGATGAGAGGATCAAAACAGTAGATGACCGGACGGTTCAGAAAATGGAGTCGGAGGGGATTTCCATGTCTGATCTGGACAGCGGCGAACAGGCAGACGGCATTCTGGAGGTTATGCCGGACGGATACGGATTTATCCGCTGTGAAAATTACCTTCCGGGAGATCAGGATGTTTATGTTTCTCCCTCCCAGATTCGACGGTTTCGTCTGAAAACCGGCGATATTATTGCCGGTAATAAGAGAATTCGCTCGCAGGGGGAGAAATTCAGCGCGCTTTTATACATTTCTTGTGTTAACGGAATGAATCCTTCGGTTGCCGCACAGCGGACTCCGTTTGAAGATCTGACGCCGATTTTCCCGAATGAGAGACTTCGCCTGGAGACAAATTCGTCCCGTGTGTCCATGCGGATCATGGATCTGATCGCGCCGGTCGGTAAGGGGCAGCGCGGGATGATTGTTTCGCAGCCGAAAGCCGGCAAAACGAC
>JAJQFQ010000233.1 GCA_021201035.1 Clostridiales bacterium | reverse complement strand
TGTGATCTATGCCTGGCTGAACAGCGAGGATCCGGAACCGGTAGCGGAGATTGCGTATGTGTTAGGGATGCTGAAAGACAGATTGTAGCATTCAATCCTCAAGTTTTCCGGGAGGGCTGATCTGGTGGATTTTTAATTGAAAGAGTATGGGAGTTAAGATATAATGGGTGTAAATGATGCATTTATCACTTAGTGAAGTATTTTTGAACTTAGTAATAATGCGTGCAACGCTGAAAAGTACATGCTGGCATGTATTTGGTGAGTGGCGAATTGGATTGGGATGAAAACGGAGGGATTTGTATTGAATCAGACTCTTTCCTACTATCAACATAACACAGATGAATTTGTGAAAAATACCGTACATGCAGATTTTCACGAGGTTGAGGATCGTTTTCTTTACTATTTGCAAAGTAGAACGGTCATTCTGGATTTTGGTTGCGGATCCTGTCGGGATACAAAATATTTTCTTGAACATGGATTTCATGTTACATATCTTTTAAATACGGAGATTTTGAAGGGGAACGAAACGGCCGGTATTTGATATCTTTACCGGGAAACCGGTTGAACATAAGCACTATGATGTAGATCATTTTATTCCATGGTCTTTTGTGATGAACGATGAACTCTGGAACCTGATGCCGATGGATTCTTCGCTGAATTCTTCCAAAAGCAATAATCTTCCCAGATGGGATCCTTTTTTCCAGACATTTGCGGAGAATCAGTTTCAGATGTATGATTTAATGCAGCGATCAGATCATATCCGGAAATTATATGAGGGGTGTTACCGGGATAATCTGCATTCTCTCTGGGCCGGACAGGAATTGTACAGGCCGGGCAATCGGAGGGAAGAATTTATTCATATTCTGGAGAAGAACATGATGCCAGTCTATGAATCAGCAAGGAGACAGGGATATGAGGTGTGGAATTATATATAAGAAGCTTATTGAAATGGTAATAGGCTATACGGAGCTGGTAGCTTCAGTTTTATAAAGAATTTTTGGAGTAGGGCACATGCCATAGATACTAAAGGAGAACATGCGGTGAAGATTGCAGTTGTATTTCCCGGAATCGGTTATCATGTAGAAAAACCACTGCTTTATTACAGTAAAAAGGTAGCCGCCGTCCATGGCTATGAGATTAAGGATGTCCCATATGGGAATTTTCCGTCCGGCGTCAAAGGCAATAAAGAAAAAATGAATGCCTGTTTTACCTGTGCGCTGGATCAGTGTGAGGATATTCTTCGGGATGTGGATTTTTTTCAATATACGGATATCCTGTTTCTGTCAAAAAGTATCGGGACAGCGATTGCCTCTGCTTACGGGCAGAAGCACGAGCTTAAAACAAAGAATGTTTATTTTACGCCGGTGAGAGAATCTTTTCGGTTTATGGATCAACCCGGTATCGTGTTCCATGGCACAGCAGATGGGTGGGTAGACACAGAAACAGTAATTACGGAGTGCAAAGATCGAAAACTCCCGCTTCATATAATAGAAAATGCAAACCATTCCCTTGAGGTGGGCGACTGGGCACAGGATGTTAGAAACCTTGAAAGTATAATGGTATCCGTTGAGAAGTTCTTAGCCTGATGCGATAATCGGCGAAATTTTAGGCTCGATCCACGATTGGAATAATATCAATATAATTGATCTGGAAAAATGGGTTATTGCATCGAAGATGCAGATAGGGGCTTTCTATATGGAGAAAAAACGATACAATTTTTATGGTTGGGAAACTGCAAATGCAAAATCGGTTTTAGCAGAATATAGCGCCATTTCGTCTCCGACCATGTTATATGACATCCTTTCTGAAATCTGGTCTGCAGATACCTGTGCGCCCAGACTTCGTGAAGAGTGGAGTAAAGAGAATAAAACATTGGGGCAGTGCTCGATCACAGCATTCCTGGCACAGGAAATTTTTGGCGGAAAGGTGTACGGTATCCTGCGGCCGGGCGGGAATTACCATTGTTATAATGTGGTTGGCGGCTGTTGTTTTGATCTGACCAGCGAACAGTTTGGTGAAGAAGCAAAAAAACTTGTATATGAAAATAATCCGGAACAGTATCGGGATATACATTTTGCGAGGGAAGAAAAACGACAGCGATATGTGAGGCTGAAATCGGAACTGAAAAAGTGGTGTGAGACACATTAAAAAGGATAACATTATGTTGAGCGTACAAAAGGCATAACAGCTGCTTTCTGACAATGATAAATTGTCGGATGGTTATGAATAAATACAAACAAATAATGGAAGCACTCCATCAGACGAATGTCTCAAAGAATGCGGATTTCCGGCGCACATTTAATAGGTTCTTCGTTATGCGTTCCGGAACTCCATTGTACTACGATAAGTTCTGTTTTTTCCTGCAAGAGCGCAAGGATGTCGGAGCAACATTTGAAGAGGCACTTGAAGAACTGAAAAATTCTAATGGTAAGCTCGAAATATCATTTTCAAGTAAGCTGGTTCATGTTCTATGAATGGTATTTCTGTGGACAATGAGAATTTGACGGAATTTATTCGTGCCAGGATACCAATTGAAGGCTTGGCTGTTTTTGGCGGCGGAAAAACATCAGATAATTTCATGTGTAAATGGTAGAGACATCAATCCGCCTGATTTTAAATTTGCTGATTTTTTCTTTGATGGTTTTGTGACAGCGCATGGGAAAGTATTTCACCGTTTGTCATGACTTTGGCCTGCGGCGGCGAAGATATTTACAGTGGCTGGATGAAGAATAAAAAATCTGCGATGATATCCTGCAACGATGGGTTCCGTCCGGTAAGTTTCCTGATTGAGGCGATGGAAGAGGAGGCGGATTAAATGCAATCACCGATTATAGAAGTAGATGTACATGGCCTGACTGCAGATCAGGCTGTGGACAAAATAGAAACAATTTGATTTTTCGCAGACGGTGATCGGCAATGCCTGCGGAGCATATGGCAGATATGTGCGGTGTATTTTATGTTGATCGGAACTCCGTATTGGAAGTCCGAAAATTTGTAACAGAAGTGGATCAGAGAATCCCAACGATGGATTTTTCCCGGGATATCCATCCCAATTCCTCCTCATACAAGCTGTACCTGTTATTCCCGCAAAAAATTCCTGGAGAATTCTCTGTAGTTGTAATCTTTTTCCGGGCGGCAAAGGACTGCAAAATCAATAGAATCAAATAGCCGGATTCCTTCAACGCCCTTATAAGTAAGGTTTAAAATCGCGCGGTAAAATAAGTCAGACACAACCGCGGCATCATTCCCATACACGCCACAACCGAATGCGCCCAGGATCAGATACCGGTAACCTTGCGAAGCTGCAACCAGAAGCATGCCCTGGATGCGTTTATAAAGCATCTGCTCATACTCCTGCTGTGACATTCCTTCCAGCCCCAGGCGCACCATTGGCGCAGAACAGCTCATGACAGATATCGGAAACGGATCTTGAAGTGTCTCTGACGAGGAATCTTTAATCACTTCTACATCAGATGAAACCATAACGGCATCAGAACCCATGCGGGTCTTTTGCGCGTTATTATAGTCATAGTATTTCTTTGCAGCCTCACTTTCCAGGGAGAGCAGGAGGGATGTCCTACGGCAAAGGTCTTCTTCCTGTGCGCTGGCTCCTTTCCGTGTCTGCCCGCCCGGGCGGGTCGCACTTGCCAGGTTCAGGACAAGGATCTTCGGAGAAGATGTCCCGTTTGCTTTTAAATCCCGGTATTTCCTCTGCGCGAGGGCCAGGGCATCTGTATTTTCACAGCCAAAGGAACAGGGGGCATCCGACTTGTCTGCTTCCTTATTTGTCATTGAAGAAGTATTGTCATATCCGGAAGGTGTTGTTTCAGATGCATCGGTTTTATCTGTCTCAGCCCGCAGCAATTCGATATCATCTGGCAGGAATACATCGATTTCCTTCATCTGTTCAGGAGAAAGAGGCAATTTTATTTCTACTCCTGCCTTATCGTATCTGCCCTTTTCCAGTATATCCAGTGTATCTTTTAAAATCTCAATGTTTTTGATTTTCCGCACTTCTTTCTGCCGTTCTCTTTCCTGGATTTCTTCTTCGGAGAGACCTTTATATTCTGCAGCGCGCATCTGTGCTGCCATCTGTTTTAACTGTTCTTCCGATATTTCTTTTATTTCCCGTTCAGCCATTTTCACCCCGCCTTTCCTTTAGCTTTTGGAATACCTTGTCAGACTCTTCCCGGATATTCATATCTGCGACGCGGTCAAATCCGGTATGCCCCGGATTGATCTGAACGATCACAGCGTCCTTTCTCCGGTAACTCCAATAGACATCTCCATAATTGCCATGTGTTCCGATGACAAGAATCAGGTCGGCTTTTGCAATCCAGGCCCTGGCTTTTTTGACATCGGCATCCCATACACTGATATGGCTGTAAAGCGGCCAGGGAAGAATCTCCCCGCCGCAGAATTCACACACGGGAAGTTTATCCTGTTTCCAGATTTCATAGCTGTCATAATGCCGGCCGCATTTGGAACAGCAGTTGACCTGGAGGCTTCCCTGGATTTCTGCAACATTTTTGGAACCGGCAATCGTGTGCATGCAGTCTACATTTGTTGTAATAATCCCGGTGAGTTTTTCTTCTGTCTCCAGATCTGCCAGAGCATAATGCGCAAAGCTGGGTTGATAAGAGAACATGTTATCCAGGTAGGTTGGCAGAAAAGAACTGTAACCATCCCCGGATCTTCGCATGCCGCCCCGGCTGGAGAAAAACATCTGCCCATATGTCATACCACCCCCGGCAACTGAAATGCCGGCGCCTGTTGTTGCAACAATGCTGTGGCTGTGGTCAATATAATCGGCCAGCTGCTGTATTTGATCCACGTCCCGGCCTCCATTAAATAAATTCATACGCACCCCCCTATCCATTCAAAACCGCATCAATCCAGAAAAGCGTCTTTCATGATTTCATAAAATTTTTCCGGGTTTTTGCGGACATAGGAAACAGAAAAAATCCGTCTGGCATTCATCGTTCCCACACTCTGCTTCAGCCTGCGCATCCCATAAAGATATGAAATACCTGCACCTGTGACAGCTACGGTTTTGTCATTTTGATCCATATACTCTTTCAGTTGCCTGTACTCCTCTGTCATGATCTGTCTCCTCCCAGCCATTTTCCGGCTTTACCCTGATTGACCTATTTAACATGATACCATGATACAGCTTCCATATAGAAAACAGCATCATTAATGTAATTTGAATAATTACATTATAATCTGCGTATAAAGTAATGTCAATAGTTACAATTGATTTTTCAATGGAAACCTGTTATGATTTTTCTGTAAGAATTTATGTTGAAAGATGAAGGTGGTACTATGCGTGTCAGTAAACGATTTCCGTTGGCAGTTCATTCCCTGTTATTTGTTGCGGTTCTGTCTCCAAAAAGGCGTGTAACGAGCACACTAGTCGCAGATAGCACAGAATCGAATCCTGTCACTGTCCGGAATATTTTTCTCAATTTATCGGAGAACGGTCTGTTGGTCGCGGCTGCTGGGAAAAATGGCGGCGTCCGTCTTGCCAGAGAGCCAAAGGATATTACATTATGGGATATCTATCAGGCAGTAGAGACAAATGATGTCGAAGAAATATTTAAACTGCATGAAACGGACAGTGATTGCCCTGTGGGAAAAAACTTTTACCATATCTTATATCCGCATATGGCGTCTGCAGTAAATGCCATGAAAACAGATATGGAGCAGGTGACTTTGGAAACACTGGCTGATGAGTTGAAATGCCTGCTTAAAGATATGAAACCGGAGGATGATACTCCCTGTTCGGGAGATTAGATCATACGCGGGTATATCTGTGATCTATGCCTGGCTGAACAGCGAGGATCCGGAACCGGTAGCGGAGATTGCGGATGTGCTGGGTATGCTGAAAAACCGATTGTAAAGTTCCATACGAAAGTGTTCTTTATCAGGAATTCCTTCATGGCGTTCTTATACAAAGATGTTTAAAAAAGCACAAGGATGGTATAAAATATGGCAGGAAATCAAGATATGGTAAAAAAAATAAAGATTTGGATATCCCGCAATATAGTTGCAGTGGTCCTTGTGCTTGTTTTTATCTCGATTTATGTTATCTCCCGGAGTAATGAGGATGCCTGTTTAAATTTTGGCGCTACAGGCATGGACTATCTCAATGGGGAATATTACCGCTGGTTCACCTGCCTGTTTCTGCATTATAACTTCGGGCACCTTCTCGCAAATTCCGCTGCCCTGCTTTCCGTGTGCTCACTGCTTGATTCTTTTTTAAATAAAAACCAGACTTTATTTTTGTTTTTGTCCTGCGGCGTACTGGCAGAAATCGCTTATTCCATTGTGATTTCTGACCGGATTTATGACATCGGAGCATCAAGCGGTATTTTTGCACTCATCGCATGCCTGATTGTATGCAAACTTCGTTTTCAGGAGAAATTCCATTTCGTATGGTACAGACTTGATGTTATCATTGTATGTATCTATTTTATATTTGCAAATACCAGTATTACAGCTTTCCTGGTTCATACCTTTGGATTTGTTTTCGGCATTCTGGTCAGTTTTATTCTGGTATTAAACGGGCGAATCCGAATATAATGAGTGCAAACGAGGAAATTATATGCTGGCATGATCGTATTTCAGTACGCGGCGCACATGAGCCGGGACTTTTGCCACGTCGTCCAGGCGAAGAATGTACGGTGTGATCAGTTTCCCGTCATTCCATTTTTGGGGAGCACGGTGAATGGATCCGATGGGACTGTTTTCACGCGGATCAATCATCCAGGATAGTCCCACATGCTGATTGGGATGCCAGAGATTGTCAGATTTTTATATTGTACATATATATTTGCATGAAAAAATCATCAAAAATATAAAAAATCCAAGAAAAATCCACATCAATTTTGTTGTTAAGATGTTATATTTATACAAAGCAACTTCTTACGGATCCCATAAAGAGTTGAAAAAGACAGCAGGATCTGATTATATTAACTATCGATTGTTAAAAAATTTTCTACGCAGGCGACATATAAGCCTGCAGCCCCGGCAGCACCAGCTTTTGCATTAACGCGCAGATTTCCTCCGTGCTGATATCTTTTCCCCTTTCATGCCAGTGCTGTAAAAGTCCGAACATGGCGGAGTTTACAAAACTGACCAGATAATCAAAATCCGGAATATCGGTAGGAATCGGCAGGTATTCCGCGATAAAAGGAATCAATTCCGATCGCACTTTTGTAAGGAATCCGGGATCTCCGTTTGCCCCCATAAGGATATATATTTTTTCGTTCATCGCTGTAAAAAAGAAACGAAACAGATCCGGCAGCGGTTCATTCTCCAGTTGTATCTGACGGACAATCATTCTTGCTTCATCCAGCAGTTTTGCCTCAACGTAAGTCAGGAGCTCATCCGTATCCGTAAAATACTCATAAAAAGTGCTGCGGTTATATCCTGCGCGTTTTGCAATCTCGCTGACAGCGATTTTTGAAACCGGCTTTTCTGCGGCCAGTTCCCAGAATGCATTCTCAAATTTCTGTCTTGTCTTTTCCGTGACTTCCGGCTGTTTTTTCATCCGTTCCCCCTTTTACTCAATACAACACCCTGCTGATATCGTGTGTTAACCAGTCGGCAGAATTACGGCATTTTCCACCAGATCATCCGACAGGTTAAAAATTATTGATGGTTGATGTCTGTGTTCTGTAAAGATATAATGATCGTACAACAGGTTGTTGGATGATGTCAAGAAGGAATTTTAAATGACAATGATTTCCGTGGACCATCTGATGAAAGACTGCGGACATAAGGAGAATGTGAATGGCTATATTTTTCATCATAATCGGAATACTCGCCGTATTTATACTGAGCGTTCTGTTTTATTATAACAAGGCGTTTCCGAAAGCGCAGGAAATCGCTGGGGAAATGGATGTGATCGACGGCGACTACTGGTTTTTTGGAGAAAGCAAGGTAGGCTTTATGATTTTTACGGGTGCACAGACGGATGAGTCGGCATATGCCTATATCGCATATCTGCTTCACGGGGAAGGTTTTCCTGTGGTGATTCCGAAGCAGCCATTTCAAATGAGCGCCTTCGGGACAAAACACGGAATGGAGATCATAGATTCTCACACAGAAATAGAACAATGGATCCTGGTCGGGCACTCCCTGGGCGGAGTGCCGGTCAGCCAGATTGCCGCCGCACGGCCGGATCGGGTCATAGGGGCGGCCTTTTTGGCAACATACGCTTCCATTAACCTATCGAGCCTTGATATTTCCGCGATCCGGATTATTGCGGAAAACGATGGGATTATGAACAATGACAGGATGTCGAGGTTTAACCATAATCTACCGAAAGATTCGGCCACGGTTATGATCGAGGGTGCCAATCATCAGGGATTTGCAGCATATAACTCCCGGTCGAAGCACGATGGGGAGGCGATGATCTCATGGCAGGAGCAGAATGAATTGTCGGTTCGCTACATTTTTGATTTTTTCGGGGAGCAGATTAGTGAGGCGGTGACAAATTGAACCTTTTGTTTCCGATACACGCCAGAGGATGTGAATGTTATATGAGTGAAAAATCCAAACCGGATGCGATGCAGCAGGCTTATCAGATTATACGCAGGTTTGGCGATGATTCTCAACACTGCCTGTGCCTGAACACGGTGAACAATTATTTCTTCGGAACGGATGTCTGCGGTGTGATTCCTTATATACTTTCGCGGAGAAAAGCTATGAGTCAGGGGGATCCCGCCTGCAGAACGGAGGACACGGAAAAGTTGTTAGATGAATATCTTGCTTTTTGCAGGCAGAACGGATACCGGCCGGTGTTTAATTCTATCAGTGCCGATGTTGCCGACTTGCTGAGGATAAAAGGATATCGCGTTTTGAAGTACGGAGAAGAAGCGATTCTTGATCTGGAAAGTTATTCTCTCTCTGGCGGAAAAAAAGGCGCCCTGCGGAGGAACACAGCGAAGCTGAACCGGGCAGGGGTATCCCTGGAGGAATATTGCCCGGAAGAATCCAGAAACATTTCTTTGGAATGTGAGATTGCCGGGTTGGAGGAGCAGTGGTATGAAGGCAAAAGGCTGAGGCTTACATATTCCATAGGAGACCTGCACTTTGAAGAGCCATACGGCAGACGGTATTTTATAACCAGAGATTCCGAGGGGCAGCTACAGACTGTTTTATCCTTTCTTCCGTATCACAGGGGCAGAAGGTACTGTGTTGACGTGATGTACCGCAGGCCGGATGGATTGACCGGGGCGATGGAGCACGCGATTATTTCTGCAGCCATGAAAATGAAAGAGGACGGCGTGGAGGAAGTCAGCCTGAACATTGCCCCGCTGGCGGGGATTGATGTCACCAAGCTGGAGACAAACTGGGTGGAACGGCTGATGTATGCCATTTACCAGAATATGGATTTCGGGTATGACTTTAAGAACCTGTACCGGTTTAAGAGCAAGTTCGGCCCGACCACATGGAAGATGAGGTATCTGGTTTATGACCCTAAAATGCCTCTTTTGAATCTGGCGCTTTCCATCACAAATACAAAGGGGGTAAGGAATATCCGGTTCTATTTGCGGTATGCGAGGTTTTTTGCATCTTTGTTTCTGTATCCGGAGCGTTTTCGGAAGCACCGGTCCGGACATTGAGCCGTGCGAGAGGTGATATCTTGTTGTTTCGTATTTTAAAAATCTGGTTCAGATGGCGAAAAGACTGGGACTCCATATGCAACTGTTGCGGGAAATGCTGTTATACACGCTCGATCGGGCCGCACAGGAAGGTGATTATTCATTATAACCGCCCCTGTGAAAATCTGGACACAGAAACACATCTGTGCCGAATTTATAAGGATCGGCTCCGAAAATGTAATCACTGCGGAAAAGTAACTTTGTTTACGGCGCTATTTAATCCTACACTTCCCGATGATTGCACTTATGTGCAGATGTTCCGTTTATGGAAGCAATGAAATGATTTTGAAGTGCGCACTACAGGAACTCACTTTAAAATAATGTTAATACTTTTTTCAGAGGAGGGAAATTATGCGTAAAAAACATTCACCGTTAACTTATTTGTCATGTGCAATCGTAATCCTGACAGTTGGTTTCACTTTTTTGAAACTGTGGAAACTGTTACGCAGGAAAGATGAGATATCAGATTAAAAAGGAGGCTGAATGAAATGAAAACATTGATTGCCTATTATTCGAGAGGCGGGGTAACCGCAAAAGCGGCCAAAAAGCTTCAGGAGCTTACGGGTGGGGATTTGTTTGAGATTACAGGCGAGAAAAATTACGGGGGCTATTTCACTGCCCTGCGTATTGCAAGAAAAGAATTCTCAGAAAATGAACTTCCGAAAGTCATAAATAATGTAGGAGATTTTGCCTCTTATGACCGTATCCTGCTCGGCTTTCCGATCTGGTACAGTAAATGTCCGCAGCTGGTGATGACATTTATATCCCAGTATAATTTCAACGGGAAAGAGGTCTTTCCTTTCTGCACCAGCGGGACAAGTGGACCGGATACTGCGGTAGAGCTTCTGGCAAAGGCATGTGAAGGTGCGACGGTTCATCCCGGACTTCGTCTGAATAAATTTCGTGAGGATGCTGTCAGGGAATGGCTTGGAAGGAAGTAAATCAAGACAGAGGAATAACATCCGGTCGGTACCATACAAAACGGAATTTTGCAGCCAGATATCCGATGGGTTATGGATTACTGTATGTTTCTGAATCAATCAAGGCAAGGAATTTATGCAGCGTCGACTTTCTGTTATTTGGATTCCATCCGCAGATGATGCCGTTTTTCTGGTCTGTAACGGGGATTTGTACAACGCTTGTGGTATCGGGATAATCGAAATAGGCGTCAACCAGCAAGATGGCATTACTGCTGTTTCGAAACAGGTATTTTACGTCATATGCATTCTGGTAGCTCAAGACAACATTAGGCTTCGCATTCCACGGAGCAAATCGTTCCGTCAGATCCAGATGGTGAGAGCCGTTTAAACCGTTATCCATTGTTACAAATTTTTCATTTAACAGATCCTCTGTTGTCAGAGAAGTCTTCGCTGCCAGAGGGTGTTCTGTTGACATGTATGCCTGGGCATATGATTGCGCAACCCATTTCCACTGCATGCCCTGACTTTCCAATACAAAATGTTCAAAATCCGGGAGCATGACAATATCATACTTTTTTTCTGCAAGTTTTTTTTCTAAATCCGTCATATATTCACTTGACAGTATAAGCCGGATGTCAGGATGTAATTTTCGAAACAGACCTTCAAGATTCCAGAAATACCGTTCCGGTCTTGCTGTGTTCAGCAGCCCCACGCGAAGCGTAGTATCTTCTGAATACTGGAGGGAACGCGCCCGGAGATAACTGTCATTGATTTCCTCAATCTGTTGGCTCCATTCTTCGTATAACAGTTTGCCTGCTTCCGTAAGCGTGACATTGCGGGTGTTCCGCCAGAAGAGGGAGATCCCCAGTCCCTTTTCCAGTTTGGCAATGCTCTTGCTGACGGCCGGTTGCGTCATATGCAGATCTTCTCCGGCTTTTGCAAAACCGCCGCAGCGTGCTACATACAAAAACACTTTTATCTGTTGTAAAGTAATGCTCTCCAGTGAAATCTCCAAAGTCTGCATAATACCTCTCCTGTTATCCCTTCCCCCACCATAAGTATACCCCTGAAAAAGTTGTTTTTCAATCTTTTATTCCAAAACGGGATGAGTTTTGGCAGGAAGAGTAATTGGACATAAAAATGCTATTTCATCTATAATATAGACAACAAATAAAATGCATTTTATGGAAACCGATAACTTACTTTTTTACAGGAGGTAGTAATGAACAAGATAACTTTTGATTCGGAAAAATGTATTGGATGCAAGATCTGTTACAAAGCCTGTTTTATTGATGTGATCCGTTGGGATGAGAAGAATAAATCTCCTTACGCTGCGTATCCGGAGGACTGTGTGAACTGCTGTTATTGTATCGCAGAATGTCCGAAGGGTGCAGTGAGCATTGATGTGGATTATGACTATATTCGTCAGTGGGAAGCAATTCCGGGCGACCGACGCAAAAGTGCCAAGGCATAGTCTGACGGAAGCTTTCATTACAACATTTTCATAGAATAAACAGAAAGGACAGAGCAAATGAGTTTAGAGAATAAAGGAACGGTAAAATCAACAGATGTATTGATTATCGGACACGGACTTTCCGGATTGGCGAATGCTTTATCAATTAAAGAGAAGAATCCGAATCTGGACATTCTTCTGGTGGATAAAGCCTCCACAGGATATGCCGGTAAGGCAAACAAGGGTGCCTGCGTAGTGATTGACATAGCTCCGGAGCACACGGCGGATGAGATCGTGGAGTGGCATGTGAGAAAATCAGGCGAATATTTAAACAATCAGGATCTGTATAAAAAATTTATTGAATCTATGCCGAGCGTAATTGATAAGATGGAGGAGTGGGGCACTCATGTAGCCAGACAAGAGAATGGCGATGTGAAACTGGTTCCGAGTTTCCCGAAAGAATGCCCGTGGGGTCTGGCTCTTATGGAGTATGATTTCCTGATCAAATTTGCGGCAAGAGCCAAAAAACTCGGCTGTAAGTTTATGGATAAGACGACGATCACTGATATTCTGACAGATGGAAACAAAGTAGTTGGCGCGGTCGGATTCAGCCTTCTGGACGGTGAAAAGTTTATCTTTAAAGCAAAATCCATTGTTATCGCGAACGGCAATCAGGATTATAGAGGAATTAATATGTGGGATTGCGCACGCGGAGACGGCATCGCGGCTGCATTCCGTGCCGGTGCGGAGATGAGAAACGGTGAGTTCGGTACCTTTAAGCAGGCGATGTATTGTGATTTCCCGGATGTACCGCTGACTGCAGAGGATCATATCTACAATGAGAAAGGGGAGTGGCTGACTCCGAAGTTCCGTCCGTGGGTAAACGATCCGAATTTTGATATGTCCAAGTACTGGGGAACCATGATTTATGATTCGAATAATCAGATGTTCGTGGGAATGTATAAGGACGCGCTGGCCGGCAATGGTCCGCACTACCTTAACGCAGCCGAGTATAAGGCTCCGGAGAGACTGTTTGCGTATGCGGCAAATCCGGAATTTTCCGAGCGTCCAAAGTGGATTCGCTGGAATGGAATTTTCCAGGAGAAAGTTCAAAAGGGTCTGATCAACAACAAGGGGCCGATGATCCCGGTGACGGCCGGCTTAATCGGCGAGCAGTCTCCGATTAAGGTTGATAACGATTTCAGAACTTCGATTGAGGGTCTCTGGGCGATCGGTGATTCCTGCTACAACGGCTCCGGAGTTCCCGGCGCGGTTCCGGCACCGCCTGCACGGCTTCGCGGATCAGGTTTGGCGTTTGCTACTTTCTCCGCTATTGCGGCAGCTCCCAGCGTTGCAGCATTCTCGGCAAAAGAGGGCAGCATCAATGAGGATCAGGTTGACCAGTACATAAACGATTTTATGGCTCCGAAGATGAGATATGCGGGTGTGAATCCGAATGAGATCATGTCCGATATTCGAGCAATCATGGCTTCCATGAAATACACAGGATCTCCGACAGAGGAAGTGATGCAGGAAGGTCTTGCGCTGGTGCAAAAGGAAAAGGAGAAGTTGAATAACGTATATGCAAAGAATTGGCATTATCTGTCAGCGGCGAACGAGGCAAGGAGCTTTGTGCTTTGCGCGGAGATTCATTTTACCACGGCTCAGCTGCGTAAAGAGTCCAGAGGATGGTTTATGCGCGACGATTATCCGGAGAGGGATGATGCGAACTATCTGAAGTACATCAATTTCCAGAAGGACGCTGAGGCCGGAATCCGGACATGGATGACAGATGTGCCGTTGGCGGATTATCCGTATCAGCCGGAGTAATATAGTAGAATCAGGAGTTGTGCCCCAAATGTGGTATGAAGGCAAAAGGCTGAGGCTTACATATTCCATAGGAGACCTGCACTTTGAAGAGCCATACGGCAGACGGTATTTTATAACCAGAGATTCCGAGGGGCAGCTACAGACTGTTTTATCCTTTCTTCCGTATCACAGGGGCAGAAGGTACTGTGTTGACGTGATGTACCGCAGGCCGGATGGATTGACCGGGGCGATGGAGCACGCGATTATTTCTGCAGCCATGAAAATGAAAGAGGACGGCGTGGAGGAAGTCAGCCTGAACATTGCCCCGCTGGCGGGGATTGATGTCACCAAGCTGGAGACAAACTGGGTGGAACGGCTGATGTATGCCATTTACCAGAATATGGATTTCGGGTATGACTTTAAGAACCTGTACCGGTTTAAGAGCAAGTTCGGCCCGACCACATGGAAGATGAGGTATCTGGTTTATGACCCTAAAATGCCTCTTTTGAATCTGGCGCTTTCCATCACAAATACAAAGGGGGTAAGGAATATCCGGTTCTATTTGCGGTATGCGAGGTTTTTTGCATCTTTGTTTCTGTATCCGGAGCGTTTTCGGAAGCACCGGTCCGGACATTGAGCCGTGCGAGAGGTGATATCTTGTTGTTTCGTATTTTAAAAATCTGGTTCAGATGGCGAAAAGACTGGGACTCCATATGCAACTGTTGCGGGAAATGCTGTTATACACGCTCGATCGGGCCGCACAGGAAGGTGATTATTCATTATAACCGCCCCTGTGAAAATCTGGACACAGAAACACATCTGTGCCGAATTTATAAGGATCGGCTCCGAAAATGTAATCACTGCGGAAAAGTAACTTTGTTTACGGCGCTATTTAATCCTACACTTCCCGATGATTGCACTTATGTGCAGATGTTCCGTTTATGGAAGCAATGAAATGATTTTGAAGTGCGCACTACAGGAACTCACTTTAAAATAATGTTAATACTTTTTTCAGAGGAGGGAAATTATGCGTAAAAAACATTCACCGTTAACTTATTTGTCATGTGCAATCGTAATCCTGACAGTTGGTTTCACTTTTTTGAAACTGTGGAAACTGTTACGCAGGAAAGATGAGATATCAGATTAAAAAGGAGGCTGAATGAAATGAAAACATTGATTGCCTATTATTCGAGAGGCGGGGTAACCGCAAAAGCGGCCAAAAAGCTTCAGGAGCTTACGGGTGGGGATTTGTTTGAGATTACAGGCGAGAAAAATTACGGGGGCTATTTCACTGCCCTGCGTATTGCAAGAAAAGAATTCTCAGAAAATGAACTTCCGAAAGTCATAAATAATGTAGGAGATTTTGCCTCTTATGACCGTATCCTGCTCGGCTTTCCGATCTGGTACAGTAAATGTCCGCAGCTGGTGATGACATTTATATCCCAGTATAATTTCAACGGGAAAGAGGTCTTTCCTTTCTGCACCAGCGGGACAAGTGGACCGGATACTGCGGTAGAGCTTCTGGCAAAGGCATGTGAAGGTGCGACGGTTCATCCCGGACTTCGTCTGAATAAATTTCGTGAGGATGCTGTCAGGGAATGGCTTGGAAGGAAGTAAATCAAGACAGAGGAATAACATCCGGTCGGTACCATACAAAACGGAATTTTGCAGCCAGATATCCGATGGGTTATGGATTACTGTATGTTTCTGAATCAATCAAGGCAAGGAATTTATGCAGCGTCGACTTTCTGTTATTTGGATTCCATCCGCAGATGATGCCGTTTTTCTGGTCTGTAACGGGGATTTGTACAACGCTTGTGGTATCGGGATAATCGAAATAGGCGTCAACCAGCAAGATGGCATTACTGCTGTTTCGAAACAGGTATTTTACGTCATATGCATTCTGGTAGCTCAAGACAACATTAGGCTTCGCATTCCACGGAGCAAATCGTTCCGTCAGATCCAGATGGTGAGAGCCGTTTAAACCGTTATCCATTGTTACAAATTTTTCATTTAACAGATCCTCTGTTGTCAGAGAAGTCTTCGCTGCCAGAGGGTGTTCTGTTGACATGTATGCCTGGGCATATGATTGCGCAACCCATTTCCACTGCATGCCCTGACTTTCCAATACAAAATGTTCAAAATCCGGGAGCATGACAATATCATACTTTTTTTCTGCAAGTTTTTTTTCTAAATCCGTCATATATTCACTTGACAGTATAAGCCGGATGTCAGGATGTAATTTTCGAAACAGACCTTCAAGATTCCAGAAATACCGTTCCGGTCTTGCTGTGTTCAGCAGCCCCACGCGAAGCGTAGTATCTTCTGAATACTGGAGGGAACGCGCCCGGAGATAACTGTCATTGATTTCCTCAATCTGTTGGCTCCATTCTTCGTATAACAGTTTGCCTGCTTCCGTAAGCGTGACATTGCGGGTGTTCCGCCAGAAGAGGGAGATCCCCAGTCCCTTTTCCAGTTTGGCAATGCTCTTGCTGACGGCCGGTTGCGTCATATGCAGATCTTCTCCGGCTTTTGCAAAACCGCCGCAGCGTGCTACATACAAAAACACTTTTATCTGTTGTAAAGTAATGCTCTCCAGTGAAATCTCCAAAGTCTGCATAATACCTCTCCTGTTATCCCTTCCCCCACCATAAGTATACCCCTGAAAAAGTTGTTTTTCAATCTTTTATTCCAAAACGGGATGAGTTTTGGCAGGAAGAGTAATTGGACATAAAAATGCTATTTCATCTATAATATAGACAACAAATAAAATGCATTTTATGGAAACCGATAACTTACTTTTTTACAGGAGGTAGTAATGAACAAGATAACTTTTGATTCGGAAAAATGTATTGGATGCAAGATCTGTTACAAAGCCTGTTTTATTGATGTGATCCGTTGGGATGAGAAGAATAAATCTCCTTACGCTGCGTATCCGGAGGACTGTGTGAACTGCTGTTATTGTATCGCAGAATGTCCGAAGGGTGCAGTGAGCATTGATGTGGATTATGACTATATTCGTCAGTGGGAAGCAATTCCGGGCGACCGACGCAAAAGTGCCAAGGCATAGTCTGACGGAAGCTTTCATTACAACATTTTCATAGAATAAACAGAAAGGACAGAGCAAATGAGTTTAGAGAATAAAGGAACGGTAAAATCAACAGATGTATTGATTATCGGACACGGACTTTCCGGATTGGCGAATGCTTTATCAATTAAAGAGAAGAATCCGAATCTGGACATTCTTCTGGTGGATAAAGCCTCCACAGGATATGCCGGTAAGGCAAACAAGGGTGCCTGCGTAGTGATTGACATAGCTCCGGAGCACACGGCGGATGAGATCGTGGAGTGGCATGTGAGAAAATCAGGCGAATATTTAAACAATCAGGATCTGTATAAAAAATTTATTGAATCTATGCCGAGCGTAATTGATAAGATGGAGGAGTGGGGCACTCATGTAGCCAGACAAGAGAATGGCGATGTGAAACTGGTTCCGAGTTTCCCGAAAGAATGCCCGTGGGGTCTGGCTCTTATGGAGTATGATTTCCTGATCAAATTTGCGGCAAGAGCCAAAAAACTCGGCTGTAAGTTTATGGATAAGACGACGATCACTGATATTCTGACAGATGGAAACAAAGTAGTTGGCGCGGTCGGATTCAGCCTTCTGGACGGTGAAAAGTTTATCTTTAAAGCAAAATCCATTGTTATCGCGAACGGCAATCAGGATTATAGAGGAATTAATATGTGGGATTGCGCACGCGGAGACGGCATCGCGGCTGCATTCCGTGCCGGTGCGGAGATGAGAAACGGTGAGTTCGGTACCTTTAAGCAGGCGATGTATTGTGATTTCCCGGATGTACCGCTGACTGCAGAGGATCATATCTACAATGAGAAAGGGGAGTGGCTGACTCCGAAGTTCCGTCCGTGGGTAAACGATCCGAATTTTGATATGTCCAAGTACTGGGGAACCATGATTTATGATTCGAATAATCAGATGTTCGTGGGAATGTATAAGGACGCGCTGGCCGGCAATGGTCCGCACTACCTTAACGCAGCCGAGTATAAGGCTCCGGAGAGACTGTTTGCGTATGCGGCAAATCCGGAATTTTCCGAGCGTCCAAAGTGGATTCGCTGGAATGGAATTTTCCAGGAGAAAGTTCAAAAGGGTCTGATCAACAACAAGGGGCCGATGATCCCGGTGACGGCCGGCTTAATCGGCGAGCAGTCTCCGATTAAGGTTGATAACGATTTCAGAACTTCGATTGAGGGTCTCTGGGCGATCGGTGATTCCTGCTACAACGGCTCCGGAGTTCCCGGCGCGGTTCCGGCACCGCCTGCACGGCTTCGCGGATCAGGTTTGGCGTTTGCTACTTTCTCCGCTATTGCGGCAGCTCCCAGCGTTGCAGCATTCTCGGCAAAAGAGGGCAGCATCAATGAGGATCAGGTTGACCAGTACATAAACGATTTTATGGCTCCGAAGATGAGATATGCGGGTGTGAATCCGAATGAGATCATGTCCGATATTCGAGCAATCATGGCTTCCATGAAATACACAGGATCTCCGACAGAGGAAGTGATGCAGGAAGGTCTTGCGCTGGTGCAAAAGGAAAAGGAGAAGTTGAATAACGTATATGCAAAGAATTGGCATTATCTGTCAGCGGCGAACGAGGCAAGGAGCTTTGTGCTTTGCGCGGAGATTCATTTTACCACGGCTCAGCTGCGTAAAGAGTCCAGAGGATGGTTTATGCGCGACGATTATCCGGAGAGGGATGATGCGAACTATCTGAAGTACATCAATTTCCAGAAGGACGCTGAGGCCGGAATCCGGACATGGATGACAGATGTGCCGTTGGCGGATTATCCGTATCAGCCGGAGTAATATAGTAGAATCAGGAGTTGTGCCCCAAATCCTGGTGGCGGGGGTCGGATCTGCCGACCCCTGCGTTATAACAGATATGCCGTGGTATGCGGCGGAATGGAGGAAAAAATGGCAAAAAATAAGATTTGTGAAATTTTAAATATTAAGTACCCCGTGATTCAGGGTCCTATGGCGTGGACGGCGAACCCGTCTCTGGTATCGGCTGTTTCCGAAGCAGGCGGTCTGGGAACTCTGGGCTGTGGATTTGCCCCGCCGGAGGTAATCCGGGAGCAGATTAAAGCAGTGAAGTCCCTGACAGACAAACCTTTTGCGGCAAATATTTTTATGGCACCTCCCCTTCTTGCGGCAAACGGTCCTGTTTTCCTTGAGGAGAAGCCTCCTGTGGTATTTGCGGATATTCTGGCGGGACTGGATTATGACCTCGCAAAGGAATATTTTGATCTCTGGCATGAGAATGGCATGAAGGTCGTATTTAAGGCCAGCTATATTGAGGACGCTGTGACAGCCGACAAGGCTGGCGCGGATGTGATTCTGGTCAAAGGCTGGGAGGGCGGCGGTCATACCAGCAATGAGACTACGATGGTTCTGGTACCGCAGGCAGCCGATTTGCTTCAGGCACCGGTTGTGGCGAGCGGCGGTATCGCTGACGGCAGAGGTATGGCGGCAGGATTTTGCCTCGGAGCAGTGGGCATTGAGATGGGTTCCGCGTTTTTACTTGCAAAAGAGTGCGATATTGCGGAGAATGTAAAAGATAAAATTATTTCCACCGGCGATATGGAAACGGTTATTACCGGGTATTGCACCGGTGAGCCGAGCCGTCAGATTAAGAACAAACTGTCTGACCGTCTGGTAACGCTGGAGGAAGAGTATAATAAAGCGGAGGCTGCTGCCAGATTCGGCGAGCCTTGTGAGGGATCCCTGCGCAAAGCAATGACAGAGGGAAATATCGATTACGGTGCAATTATGATCGGCCAGGTTGTTCCGCTGCTGAAAGAGGTTCGCACGGCAGAAGAGATTATTGTTTCTACTGTCCGCGGTTGTGAGAAGATCCTGGGTTATGAAGTCTGCTAGTTTGGGAGGAAAAATGGAAGAGTTAAAAAGAGTTCCCTTGCGGCCGGGAGCCGAAAACAGAACCTATTATAAGTATTATCTGAAGGAGTTTGCAAAGCTGCCGGCGGATAAAACGGAGTTCCTGAAAAATCCTGTCGGGCGTCAGGAGGACGGTTTAAATATCCATGAACGCAACAAGTTGTTTGATCCGGGCTATCTGCCGGATGAGAAGGGAATCTTTCCTACAGCAGATGGCGGAAAGCTGGTGGCGAATAATACGCAGTTTCCTGGGGTAACCGGAGAGATGATGCAGTGGTGGTTTGCCTGGCACGGGCTGGATCCACTTCGCTACGCAATCTGGGATCCTTATGATCATTACGGGTTGGATATTTCATATGAGGATCGTGCAAAGCTGTTAGATCCGACTTTATCTCTGCGGGAGAAATGCTGTGACATACAGCACGTAGTGAAGGAATCGCTTGTGATGGGCGATGCGCCGGCAACGCTGTTTTTAGATTTTAAAAAACCGGAAGATATGGGTTATGATGCATTAAAGATAGGGACAGATGCATGCTCATTTTTTGTAGTAGCGAATGTCGGAATCGAATCTCCTATGGGACGTGTGCCTATCGTTATGACGCATATGACCCGTGATACGGAATATGGCTGTGAATTAAGAAGCCGATTCTGGATGGGTTATAATATAATCAATGGGGAAGCGAAGTATTTAATGCCAGGCGGTATGGAATTCCCGATTGAAATGGCGCATCAACTGCTGGGACACAATTTCAATGAGTTTACCAATCTCTCTGAAATCCTGGCATCTGTCTACGAGGATGAAAAGGATCATTGGGAGTAAGCAAAATAAAAGCAGGGTATTGAAATTTTATATCAACTGTCAAAGACAGGATTTTACCCTGCCGATTGTTGTTTTAACAACAGAACAATGAAAGATACTGAGAAATATTAAAGGCGGCTGTCTTATTATGGGACGGCCGCCTTTAATAGAAAGAAATTCGTTTTGTTATATTCTCTTTTCTGTTTCCACTTAAATACGAAGAGCAGAAAAACGTTGTTTCATTCTTCGTCAAGTTTATCTTCTGATTTGCATTTGCACTTTTTACTGACGCAACAATATACCTTTGCACATGCTACAGCTATGAGCAAAATTGTGGAAATGACAATAAGTGTTCGGTGGTTTCTTTTAAATTCTTTCATTTTCTGGCTCCTTTCTTATTATAGCAGATGTTTATTTAAATCTTATTTTATGACTTGCAATATGGAAAATCAACGATGTTATGAAAAATTTATAAATCAAATATTATCATGAACAGATGATTTAGCCACCAGTCGATACTCTGAAACAGCGCGCCAATCAGAAATTGGCAGGTGAGTTCCAGACTGATATCCGATACCGTGTCAGGCAGACCGTTTTTTTCAGATATTCCGTGGTGTCATCTGTAATGCTGTCGATCAGAGCGTCCCTGACAAAGGCGGAGGATGATTGCGGAAAATCTGGTGTTTAAGGAAATCTTCTTTTTCGGGCGGACTGATATGGCGGATGACGAGGCGCTTCTGGATTTGCTGCAGCAGGCGCACTTGACGCGCGTGCTGATCGGCATTGAGTCCCTGAACCAGAAAGCTCTGAATTTGATTCACAAAGTGCAGAACATCGAGAACATCCGAAAAGCAGGTGCAGCCTGCGAAAAACACGGGATCCGCGTGATCGCCAGCATTGTCCTCGGTCTGGATGACGACACAAAAGAAGACATTCACCGGTCCATACAATTTGCAAAGGATATCCATGCCTGCCAGCTTCAGCCCGCCATTCTGACGCCGTACCCTGGCACACCGGTCTATGAGGATATGAAGCGGGAGGGTCTGCTTACAAGGAAGGAATTTGCTGATTACATGATGGAGAATCCGACTGATTTCTATTATGGTGTGCTCTGGAATAAATTTTTTCGACGGGATTTGATTGTAAAAAATGAGATTAAAATGAATGCGGATATTAACTGGTGCGAGGATTTCTTATTTAATCTTGAATATATCCTGTATGCGGATTCTATATATGTTTTGCCAACACCTGTTTATTATTACAGGAACAGAAAGGGTTCCCTGTCCAGTCAGGGATGGAACATTTTAAAAACGGTTCAGATGAAACTGACGGTTTTCGAGTGTTACAATGAATTTTATAAAAGTGTATATGATGAACAGGATTACCGAAAAAGGCGGCTGCAGATATATCGCTTTCTTTTTGATGCGGCTAATGATAATGCAGCTGCTCCGACACCTTTCTCAAGTGCGCAGAAAAGAAAAAATATTACATTGTCAGTGTCATCAGAAATCTCTTTGTGTGATGATTCTCTGATTGAATCTTATTATAGCCGTAAACTACAGAAACTTTCCACCATGGATTATATTCAGATTTCGGAAGTGAGAAAAAAGGAAAAACGGAAAAGCGAGGGAACAGGAACGTTTACGGGAGTAGAACTCCACATACATTTTCTCCCGGCCAGTGAACGTGTTCTATCCGATCTTGCTGCTGTACAACTGGAAATGAATGAGGTGCAGTTGGAGGGGTTTACAGAGGAAGAACGGGTTTCCTATGAGGGATATTTAAAAAGAATCAGAGATAATTCACTCAGAGCGTTGTCTTTGTGATTATTTCAAACTTATAAACCCGCCATGAAATAGTAAGGATTTTTCATTAATTACTTTATCTTGTGGCGTACAGGAGAGCGGGATATGAAATTGGAAATATTTTCAGGCCATCTGTATAATTTTCAGGGTTATATCACCTGATTATCTCTCTCTTTCAGCGCATATGCAATATTGATCGCATGGTCGGAGCAGCGTTCCAGATCTGTAACAATATCAGAGAAGATGACTCCGCTCATGGGATCGCACTCGGAGCGCATCAGGCGGTCCACATGGTTGTCGATCAGAATCTTCTGCAGGTCATCGACGCGGGCTTCCAGCTCTTCCAGATGGTCAATCTGTATGTAGCTCTCTGAACAGAAAATATCCAGTGAGAGGTTGACGGCTTCCATGGTCTTATCGGTCATTTCTTTTAATTCGGACAGCGCTTCATCGGAGAGCACGGTTTTCTGAGCGTGCAGCTGCTCTGAGTATTCTACAATATTTGTGGCGTGATCAGAGAGGCGCTCGATATCTGTGGTGGCGATTGTCATCATGGACATGCGCCGCATATGGTTTTTTGAGAGGTCGAAGCGGCGCAGAGCGACCATGCGGTCGGTGATAGCCTGATTCAGAATCTCCACCGTATCCTCTCGTTCGCGTACAAGTGCGGCCGTTTCTTCTTTATAATGGAAGAAACAGTCGATTGCGTCCTGCAGATTTGCTGCAGCGATTCGTCCCATACGTGTGATCTCGAGCTGCGCCTGATGCAGTACGACGATGGTAGGAATTTTGGTGGTCTCGGTCATGTATACCAGTGAACGCGCTTCCTCTGCGCGGGTTTCCTCCGGTTTCAGCGGAATCAGTTTGTATGTCAGCGCGATGATCTGTTTTGTAAAGAAAATTTCAACAACAACGGCGATGATCGCGAAAATCGTGTGCGTGTTGGCAATCTGACGTCCGATATCGTTCGGAGACAGCGACTGAATCCATGTCAGGATACCCGGGAACACGTTGATCAGCACAATGATAATACCGGCCCGGATCACATTAAACAGCAGGTTCAGAATTGCGGAGCGCTTACCGTTCCGGTTGGCGGTCAGGCTGGCCAACAGGTTCGGCGTGACGCTTCCGATCGCTGCGCCGATGACCAGATAGACGGCCATATCATAGCTTAGAAGTCCCTGAATGGCAAAGGCCTGAAAGATAACGATTGCGGAGGATGAGCTCTGTAAAAGTGCGGTAAACGCAATGCCGAACAGGAGAGCAAGGGCTGGATTACTCAGCGCAGTCAGAAACTCAACAAATGCCGGGCTTTCCGAGAGCGGTGCAATGGCTTCCTTCATGATAGAAATACCCTGAAACAACATGCCGAAGCCCATGATAATGGAACCGATGTGCTTGCGAATCCGTTTTTTCATGAACAGGTACATCGCCGCACCGACAAACAGCAGGAGCGGTGTAACCGCACTGATATTAAAGGCAGTGATCTGTGCGGTGATCGTCGTACCGATGTTGGCGCCCATGATGACGCCGATTGCCTGGGACAGGCTCATCATGCCGGAATTTACAAAGCCGATGACCATGACATCTGTGGCAGAAGAACTCTGGATCAGCATGGTCATGCCTAATCCGACAAAGATGGCTATGAATTTATTTTTGGTGGCATGCTCCAGAATAGTCTGAAGATTGTCGCCGCATGCATTCCGAAACCCCGTGGACATGATGGTCATGCCGAATAAAAACAGTCCGACGCCGCCGAGTAGTGCAAATATGCCTGTGATAGACATGATAAAATCCCTCCATGGATGTTAGTGCGTTGGCCGCTGCGACAGCAGCGCATGTCCGTTTATTCCAGGAATTCATCGCCGGAGCAGGATTCATGTAAAATCCGGCAGTATGCAGAAAAAACTGTATGATAAACGCACATTGTCATCATTCTAACAGCATTTCATTTGTTTGTCTTGCTTTTTGAGAAAAAATAGTAAAAAATAGGAAAAAATGCTGTAAAAACGATTTAAAACGAAGGAAAAACGTCATTAAATCCGAAGATGAAATATATTATGCAAGATATATTGTGCTCCGTAAAAAAAGATAGAAATAAGTTCTGATTTTTTATTTAAAATCATGATCTGAGCCATTGCCAAAAGGTTTCAAAAGTGCTAGAATGGCTATATCTGGGGTATTCTTATTCTGGAATGCCGCAAATAATATTTCTAAAAGTCAAAAGGAGAGAAAAAATGGCAAAGAAAGTTGTAATCGCAGGCGCCTGCCGGACAGCAATCGGCAAAATGGGCGGACAGTTCGGCAACACACCGGCTGTTGAGTTAGGCTCGATCGTAATTAAAGAGGCTTTGAACAGAGCTGGCGTTAAACCGGAGCAGGTTGATGAGGTTATGATGGGTTGCGTTATCCAGGCTTCTCTGGGACAGAACGTAGCGCGCCAGGCTTCCATCAAAGCCGGTATTCCGAACGAAGTACCGGCATTTACGCTGAACGTAGTATGCGGTTCCGGTCTGAAGTGTGTGAATGAGGCTGCGAACATGATTATGGCTGGACAGGCTGACATCGTGGTAGCCGGCGGTATGGAGAATATGTCCATGGCACCGTACGCACTGAAGAAAGCTCGTTTCGGTTACAGAATGAACAACTCCACGATCATCGATACCATGGTAAATGACGCTCTGTGGGATGCATTCAACAATTATCATATGATGATCACGGCTGAGAATATCTGCGATCAGTGGGGGCTGACCCGTGAGGAGCTGGATGCTTTCTCCGCAGCTTCCCAGCAGAAGGCAGTAGCGGCTCAGGAGTCCGGTGCGTTTGACGACGAGATCGTTCCGGTTCCGGTTAAGGTTAAGAAAGAGACCGTTATGATCACGAAGGATGAGGGTCCGCGTCCGGGTACTACCGTTGAGACTCTTTCCAAGCTGAAATGCTGCTCCGGCAAAGAAGGCGGACTGGTTACCGCAGGCAACGCTTCCGGTATCAATGACGGTGCTGCGGCAGTGATCGTGATGAGCGAGGAGAAAGCAAAAGAGCTTGGCGTTAAGCCGATGGCTACTTTCGTATCCGGCGCACTTGGCGGATGTGATCCGAAGATCATGGGTATCGGACCGGTTCCGGCTACCAGAAAAGCTCTGAAGATCGCCGGCCTTGAGATGGGCGACATTGACCTTATTGAGGCGAACGAGGCATTTGCGGCTCAGTCCGTAGCAGTTCAGAAAGAGCTTGGTTTCAGCTCTGATATCCTGAATGTAAACGGCGGAGCAGTTGCTCTCGGACATCCGGTCGGAGCATCCAGCTGCCGTATCCTGGTTACTCTGCTGCATGCAATGCAGAAGTGAGACGTTACATACGGCCTTGCTACTCTGTGTATCGG
>JAJQFQ010000150.1 GCA_021201035.1 Clostridiales bacterium | reverse complement strand
CAGAACTCTCCAACTGGCTCAAATCAGTGAAGATATCTTTTACAGCCACGTTATCCATAAAGACCTCGACGCGATTGTAAAAGATATTCGTACCGCTCACCAGCAGGATCACACGACCGCTGATGCCGATACCCAAGCTTCCACAACCGTGGAAGAAGTGCAGGAAATGTTGGACAAAGCCACCCAGTATCAGGGAACCCTCAACCAAAAGCGTGCTTATCTGATCTGCGAAATGCTGCACGTAGACTATGATAAGCTTCCGCAGGATGAGCAGGAAGCTCTGTCACGGATCAGCCGTAAATCTCCTCTCATGACCAGTGCCATCAGCCAGCGCGGCAAATCCGCCAGCTTTCCAAAACAAAGTTCAGGAAAAAAGAACAGAAAAAAATAAAGCAGACAACATCATCTCTGTCATCTGCCCCACACTGGAATTTAAGGTTCCATATTTTTAATTCTTTCGTTGTATACTATGATTGAAGCAGCAAGTTGAAAAATCTATGGACAATTAAAATAAACTCATCTGTCTGTCAATCCAGCTTGTCTGCTTTGCATCGTGAATCTGGTCATCCGGGTGTCCCTCTCCTATCAGGAATGGGGACTCCGGATTATGTAGCTTCATGTTTTGGCGAACCGCCGCTGCATTTGCATTAGCATAACAATAACGGCACAGATGCCCGCAGGTATCATATGCTCCTATATCATTTCCCAGATAACAAACGCATTCACTGCGGGCAGATTTGCGTTTGGGAGCGTCCAATCTGCAGTGCAGAGCAGTCTCAAAAGTTTCAATCGTCATGCAGCCGGTGCAGTCTATTCCATAAGGAGCCAGGTCGTTTCCTTCCGCACAGGCTTTGATTGTCATACCGTATCTGTGCCCGATTTTCGCAAATATTTTTCCGATTTCCACCCGTTCTGCAGGGCGCACCAGCCTCGCCTGCGGGAAGTTGCGCTCGACCTTTTTATAAATATCAATGAAGCTGATAACGCAGGTCTTTTTATATCCGGACAGGTATGATGCCATCATTTCAAAATCGGAGATATGCCGTTCCACGGGATAAATATCTGAAATCAGGATCGGGTCATACCTCCATCCAACAGAATCAATGCCGACGATATTGGAGAGTTCCCGGAAACTCTCCATCACTTTTTCTTTTTCCGGTACATTTGGCTCTATATCTTTTCCATATGGCGTAATGGTAACAAACCAGTATTGCCCGTATGGAGCAAGAAGATTCATATATGGGAACATCGGCGCGGGATTTTTAGTGCAGAAACCGATCAAATCAACGACATCCGGTGCCAGCGTGTATCTGGTCACAGAAACAGGGTTATACGGATTGCGCACACAGACAAAACCAGCCTGAAGCCGGTTTGCAAACCATCTGGAATAGAATGCCGGAATATCCGTCCGGAGTCCTGTCTGTAAAATCATATCTCACCTTTTTACAATTCTTTTAACTGGTTTATTACATCTCCAACATCAGCATTCTAATTACCGGCGTGTTATAGCCGACTCCAAGTTCCAGGAACAGCGTCTGCATTCCTTCATGACAGCGAAGGAACAGCGAATAACGTTCCGCCGCTCTGTGCCAGCCTTCATCCTCCACAAAGGTATCGTCGCTTCGCAGATTCATCGTCATAGGCTTGCCGCAGACTGGACAGTGGGGAATCAACTCTGCCGGGATTTTCATATCTCGTTGCTGCTTTATCATCTGACGGATAACATCTTCGTTGTCGTAGGTTTTCTGATAGCACGGCTCGGAGCATTGGAACAAACCATACGATCATAGTGCCTGTCACTTACACTTAAAGCATCCATCTGCTGCAGCAGTTTTGTTTTTGCACCGACCACCTGCGCAAGCTGTATTTTTACCGGATCCCGTTCAGCCTCCTGCGCACTCACATCAATCTTCTCCGTCATTTTTTCCATTACAAAATCTCTGAACTTCTGGTTGTTGACCATATCAAGTATCAGATTTTCTACATCCCGGTTTATCTCCTCTTCCCTGAAATTGTGATTAAAATTATAGACGTGTTCTCCATCAATCAGTTTCTTATGCTTACACCTGTAATAAAATAAATCGCGGACTTCACCATTCTTTTTACGCTTTCTTGTGATGGAACCAATCATCGCCTCTCCGCACATTGGACAGCGAACAATTCCGGAAAGAAGATGGGCACGCTCCAGATTATAAACTTTTGTAGTTGGAATACCTGTCTCCTCTCTCTTCTCCCGCACTTCCCGCCATAATGCATCATCTATGATTGCTTCATGAAGCCCATCCGCGACCATATAGTCATCCGACTTTATCCTCCGGTACTGGTCTCTCGTACCCTTTACTCTCTCCATCGTATTTTTCCATAAGCAATTTTTCCTATATAAACAGGATTATCCAGAACATTCCTTACCAGTGACCTCGTAAAATAATTCACTTCTTGTTCTCGGGTTTTTTTCTTTTTATATCCGCGCTGGTTCAGATATGTTGCTATAGAATCAAATCCCATATCCGTATGGGCAAATTTATCATAGATGATTTTTACAATTCTCGGGCCGAAGTTCACGTTGTTCCGCACGGAAAACCACTCGTAAAGCGGCGGATTCTGGAAGACCACGCCCCGGTTTTTGTCAATGCCGTCGATCAGCTCTCCGTCCAGTCGGACAGTTCCGTCCGTTGGCTTGATGAAACCGGCCAGTATTTTCAGCAGCGTACTCTTGCCGCAGCCGGACGGTCCCAGGACACAGATGAATTCTCCCCTGTAGATATTAAATGTGATATCATCCAGCGCCTTAATCTGGTCCTGTTTTGCTTCATAATACAGATCCACATTCTGAATCGAAATCAGCTCTTCCTCGGTGACCGGCTCCTTCCCCTCGTAGCGCAGACGCTCCACGGAGACGAGTTCGCCGCTGGGTTCCTGCAGGTCTCTGTAATCTGCCATATACTTGCTCCTTTACTCCGCCAGAGCGGTCTCCAGATAAGAGGTATTAATACTGTTTACAAATGTCTCAAGATCCGGCGCGCTGGTAATACTCTGCTGCTCCACCAGGAAATCTGCTGTCGCCTTCAGGGCATCTGCGATGTAATCATTCAGGTAATCCGCCTGCTCCTCACCTTTCAGATAAACATATTGTGTAATCTGGTCTGCCGCATCCTCTTCCGAGATTTCCAGAACACTGGCAATCTCTGTCGCCGCGGTCTCCGGATCATCTAACAATACTTCGTTCGCCTGAATCTGCACTTTGATGTAATTTTCCACGATTTCCGGATACTGCTCGGCAAATTCAGTTCTGGCTACCACCAGATCTGCCGTAATAATCCCCTGATCTGCCAGCTGGGCGGAATCCGTGATATTGACGCCGGTCTCCTGAAGCTCGCTCAAAACCGGATACCATACATAAGCCGCGTCAATGTCGCCGCGAAGCCATGCAGCATAGATATCATCCGGCTGCATATCCAAAACCGTAACATCTGTCTCAGAAAGCCCCGCCAGTTCCAACGCGTTCAGCAGGCTATAATGTGCCGTTGATGCAAACGGGGTGGCAACCGTTTTTCCTGCCAGATCTTCCACAGAGGTTACCCCGGACTCTTCCGTTGCTACCAGCGTCTCAGCTGAACCGATAACATCACCGATCCATATCACCTCATATTCAAGGCCGTTGGAAATACCCAAAGCTGTCGGAGAGGAACCCAGTTCTGAAATATCAATACTTCCGGATGCCAGAGCTGTATTGACGTCACTGCCGGAATCGAAGCTGACAATTTCCACGTCTACGCCAAGCAGCTGCTCATAGAGATCTTCATACCGCGCGATCAGGTCGCCGTTGACCAGATCCATGGTGCCAATCTTCACTGTTACATCGGAGGTATTTGAACTTGCTTCCGCCTCTGCCTCCTCCGGCTCCGTTGAAACACTGCTGTCTTCAATATTCTCATTGTCCGCGGCTGCCGTGCTGCTGTCAGCGGAAGACTGACCGCATCCCGCAAGAAGTGATAATGATGTTGCTGTTGCTATTGCCAATATCAGTAATTGTTTTGTTCTCTGTTTCATTTCTTTCATACTCCTTTTGTTTTTCTTCTACGTAAATTACTCCATCTCCTTGCAAATGCTTATGCGCAGTATGCACTTATCCGGAGGAGCAATGTTACCGTTAACAGGTATTCTGCTGCAGCCACTGCACTTCAGCTCTTCCCTTTCCAGTGGACGACCTTCCTCTCCACCAGCCGAATCAGCTGATCCAGAATAATACCGGTAATCCCCATAAGGATAACGCCCATAAACACGATATCGCTCCGCAGATAATTACTGGCGTCCAGAACCAGCCAGCCGATTCCCTTTGCAGCTGCGACCATCTCCGCGGCAACGAGTGTCGTATACTCTACACCCAGTGCTGTCCGCAGGCCGGTAAATACATCTGTCAGTGCTGCCGGAAAGACGACATAGAAAAATATCTGTGCCTTTCCCGCGCCTAGCGTCTTGGCGCCGTTTATGTAATCCTCCCTAATCCGGATCACTCCGGCCACGCAGGCGATGTACACCGGTGCAAATCCTGCCAGATACAGCAATGTCAGCTTGGAGCTTTCACCGATACCCATCCACAACACCAGAATCGTGTAGTAGGCCAACGGCGGCAGAGGGCGATAAAACTCTACGATCGGCTCCAGAATCGCACGTATCTTTGAAACGTATCCGCTCAATAATCCGAGCGGGACCGCCGTTACCACAACCAAAAGGTAGGCAATACCCAGTCGCTTCAGACTTGTACCCAAATGCTGCAGTAGTGTATAGCCCTTATACCCGTTCTGTATGATTGTCACAAAACTGACCCAGACGCTCTTCGGCGACGGGATAATAATTTCCGGAAACATCCCGATCTTTGTTACCAGCCACCATGCTAACAAAATCACAACAACGGTAATGACCGAGATTTTTCTTTCTGTACTCCATTTCCTCATAAAGTTTCCTCATGTTTTTCGTTTTACCCGAAACGGCTTCCGGTTGCTCCAGAATCACCACGTATCCTTATTGTCATGATCTCATCTCCTTCAACAGAACGATTTACCTCCTGCTGAAACAAACACCATCTGATAGTCCATGGTTTCCTCCCTGTTTATCATATTAATCCTATATGTTATGTATGCAATCTTATCATTGTCTTAGAAATCTGTCTAATACATAAAAAAATAACCCGTTATAGATTTTATCTATAACGGGTTAAGCTAAAATATTATCTTAACGCTTTTACAAATTTCGAAGATATTTATTTATTGCTGATAAATCTCTTTCGCGTATGACAGGAACTCCGCGCCGACATTTGTCAGCGTGACTCCCCGTCTGCTCCGATACAGCATTGTTACCATGATCGTTCGAAAGCTGAGAGTAGACCGCTGCGATCGCTTATCTTCCTGTCCGTGACGTATCGGCTCACTTTAACGACATAATCCGGCGTAACAACGCACTATTCGACGACCGTGATCGTATTTTTCAGCATTCCCATCCAACAGGAATATGTATACGTTCCTTCCTCGAGCGGTGTAAATTCTATGACAACCTCACCTGTGGTAAGCTTCACCTGCTGATCAAATGCCGACAACACAATCTCGTTATTGCAGCCGTTCAGATTACTCTCATCTACCTCTATCGTCCACACGACAGGAATCCCTGCAGTGACCTGAATATCGTCGTAACCGTTGGCATGAAGTGTTGTCGTCACATACTGAACATCCCCGTCAATAGCAGAAACAACAGCCCCATCTGCGTTTGTAGATGAGACAGTCGGTGAGGCCGAAAAACCTGTCAGGACAAGATTGTTCTGTATCATAAAGATTCCCATGATAACTAACAGGACGGAACCGACCTGGAGCATACGCTGCCGCCAGCGCATTTTCAGCATTCCCGCCGCCAGGCCAAATGCAAAGACGAGGGGAATCGTACCCAGGCAAAAGGAAAACATGGACAGGGCTCCGGACAGCATACTGCCGCTGGCAATGGCGTAAACCTGCATGGATTGCAATGGTCCGCAGGGCATCAGCCCATTGGCCAGACCTGTTGCAAAGGAACTGTGCTTCCCCACGCTCTGTATTTTGGCGGAAAGCTTTCCGGACAACCTCGGGAAAGGACGGACTGACAAAGAAATACCCCCCAGCATATTGATGCCCATGAGAAGCATAAATCCGCCGGCAATCAGGCCGATCACACCCCTCACCTGTAAGGTGATAGCAGCTTTTTCGCCGATAAAGCCCATGATACCACCGATCAGAGTATAGCTGGACAGCCGTCCCAGATTGTAAAGGATACTTCGGCGCAGGGGTTTTATATTTCCGAAAGAAATGCTCTGAGCCAGATTTAATCCTCCGCACATAGCAATGCAGTGGACGCTGGTCAGCAGCCCAATCACAAACAGGGCAAAATAACTCATCCGTTCTTCGCTGATCGTCGGAATATTCTGAAATATCTCCAGCCATCCCATGTACCGGGCGATCAGATACGCGCCTAAAATAATAATCAGGATTGCGGCGGTATTCCAGGCTTTTGGGGCTTTTTTGACAACTCCGTAGCCGGTCTTTTCTATTGTCTCAACAATAAGATTTTCTGTACAGGGAGGATCGAATTCAGCTGTTAATTCCCCCCTGCCGTGATCCGCTTTTACGGACTGCACACCTTCAATCGCCAATACTGCTCTTTCCAGTCGTCTTTCACAACCGGAGCAGGTCATGCCCGTAACGTGAAAAATAGCCTTACTCACGAAAACGCCTCCTTCTCCCTTAAAACTGTTTCCAATTGGAAAAACGATCTGCGTTTTCTTCTAAGAAGGAATCAGAAACCGTAATAATGCCATTTTCTTCGGTATAATCATCCTCCGTAATCGGAACGGGATTACAGTCTCCGCTTGTAATCCCGACTTCATCAGATGAGAAATGATTTCCGCAGTTCTGGCAGACAAAATCATCTCCCTCCTGCTCAAAATAAGCATAGGGAGACCCGTTGCAGACCTGGCAGGTATTCATTGCAAGTCGAACCGTGCCGTCAGAAGCGAGAACCGCAAAAATCTCCACATCTGTTCCGTCAATCGTAGTGTCATAAAAAGCAGCCTGGGAGCTAACATCATCTACATTTATTTTAATTCCGCCCTCCTCTATTCCGGACACATTTTCCTCCGTTTCCTGCTGTTCTGCGTCGGATGTATTTCCCTGTGCTTCTTCCGACTCAGCACCGGATATATCTTCCTTTACTTCTTCTGTCTCTGTTGTCTCTGTTCCGGAAGAACAGCCAGCCATAACAATCGCGGCAGCTGCAATAATGACTCCTGTGAAAAACCATTTTCTGTTTTTGTGCATAATCCATACCTCGACTTTCATACCACAACCATGTCAGACCCTTTATGATAAAATAATACATTTTTCATTTTATAACTCATAACATGGCTATATATCTTTTTATTTCCTACTACACCCATAGGCATTATGTGTATAATATGCCTATGGGGGTATTTGTCAAGAAATTATCACTTCTTCACTGAAAATTCACAGAAATCCAGACATGGAAATTTTTTTGGCATACCGCAATGAGCCGACAATTTCAAGTTCTTTTACCGCAATCACCCGGTCGATATCCTTTCATGCATCCCCCTTTCCCAAGCGAGATGGCTAGTTAATTAATATTCGATGTACTAGTTCTTCTGGTTTCTACTACTATACCAGATGCTCAAAGAAATAATGTTCCTTATTCTCAATAATACCGCCAACATTCATTCCCCGAACCGCCACAACACGAAACCCTAATTTTTTTCCGTACAGATGCCGTGCCGGTTTGTTCTGTCCACCGGTATCTAATTTCACAGAAATACAGCCTTGTTCTTCTGCAAACCGAAAGATATGCTCAACCAATGCGGATCCATAACCCTTGCCATATTGTCTGGGAGAGATTGCCAGCAAATGAATTACTATTGCCTTCCCTGGCGTCCAATTCAACCCTCTGTATTCCTCCGGCTCCTCATAATCACATACAATACATCCGCAATATTCATTTTCTGCATTTTGCAGTAGGAATACAATGCCATCTTTTATGTAGTGCATCAGTAAATCAGCAGTCGGGTAAACATTTTTTTGAAATACGGAATATTTCG
This sequence comes from Clostridiales bacterium, assembly GCA_021201035.1. Classification (GTDB taxonomy): domain Bacteria; phylum Bacillota; class Clostridia; order Lachnospirales; family Lachnospiraceae; genus Eubacterium_I. The sequence goes on along the minus strand of JAJQFQ010000150.1, from coordinate 17,780 downwards.
TCGTACGCTCTTCATAATCCATAATTTCTTCAAACAAGCCGTTTACTGTCTCCCCGTCAGTTTCAACAGCTCTGACTATCAATTCCCTCACCTCTTTTTTCCTCCATTCTCTGTTTGTTTGTACTGCCATTACACTCTCTCCTTTATCAATGCGGCATCAATCTCCTCCGCCTTATCCAGCCGCTCCCACGGCAGATCAATATCTGTTCTCCCGAAATGTCCATACGCCGCAGTCTGCTTATAAATCGGCCGACGCAGATCCAAAGCATCAATGATCGCCGCTGGTCTCAGGTCAAAAACTTTTCCGATCACTTCCTCAATTTTTTTCTCCGGGTAGTTCCCCGTTCCAAAGGTGTCCACCGACACGGACACCGGCTTTGCCACACCGATGGCATAGGCCAGTTCCACCTCAATACGGTTTGCCGCCCCTGCTGCCACAAGATTCTTCGCCACCCATCGCGCCGCATACGCCGCTGAGCGGTCGACCTTTGTCGGATCCTTACCGGAGAATGCGCCGCCGCCATGTCTGCCCGTTCCGCCGTAAGTATCAACAATAATTTTTCTCCCGGTCAATCCGGCATCCCCCTCCGGACCGCCGATGACAACTGCATAAAAAATACCCCGCTATAGATCTAATCTATAGCGGGGTATTTCATTCGGAAACGATTTTTGATCAGCTTTTCAAACTCCTGCGTGGAGGCAATTGCCCCGGCGCTCACAATTCCCGATATTCCAAAATAATCTCCTCTATACTCCTCCCGGCATCACGTTCCCGCAGCATACGCCTTGCCGGATTCTCTCTCGATTTTACGCGGTGATACAGAGGCTCCAAATAACACTCCTCACCAAACCCTCTCTCCCGCAGCCCCTCCTCTGCCAGCTTCACGATCCGGCCGACCAGATGATACAGATGATCGACATCTACAAACCCCGGCAGATCTCTTTTTACAAAAAGTTTCCGCAGCTCCATCTGATTATAACCCTGGTGATAAATCACATGATCATTCGCCAGAATGCCAGATAACTCAGACAGTTTTTCCTTAAGCCCCATGTAAAAAGCTGCCACCGCCATGCTGTCAGAAACCGGCTGACAGCACGCGCTCCGAAACTCTACCGTTCCGCGGAATGTCAGATCCTCAAACTTAAATGTCCGCAGCCAGGCCAGATCCTCAATCTGCGGTATCACATCAACCTCATGATAACATCCATCCGCAAAATATTCTCCCCGAACCGATTCTTTTTGAAAGTAATCCCGAACGCATACAGGCCGGAAATTAATATATTTTTCCTCTCGCTCAACACAATAAATACTTGTGGACTCTATGTAAGATAATAAATCATCCACCGTATCAATCTGACAGTCAAACATACCGATATTGTGAGGGTTGATTCCCTGCGAACTGTTTTCCCAGAGCATATCCCGACTGCAGAGCAGATTTTCATGCTCCCCCAAAAGGACGGAATTTCCAAAAAGAAGCACAGTAAGCGGTTCCAGGCGTGAAAACACATTCAATGTCAGCAATAACTCGTCATAACTCACATCCAACTGCACCTGTGACGCGCTGCAGAACGTTCCAAACGCCGGATATTCATGAAAATACATCGGTTCTTCCTGCTGATATTTGTCCCGAAGACTCAGATGATGAAACAGCATCCGGTATCGTCCGTTCTCAATAGGGACATTATGATTATAAATCCGGTACGGATTAATCCCCATACCGGTCAACGTATAATGAAACCGCCCGAAAAGCGTATTCAGATAGCGATAATATCTGCGGAAACGTTCATTCAGCGTATGAAGCTCCTTTTCCCGTCCCATGGAAAGCTCCAGATTATTATAAGAACAGTCAAAAGAGAGAATATCCCCAGTCTTCGGACATTCGGCGGCGTACATATGTCCCTCGTCATCCCACCCGGTCGGGCGGAATTGAAAATGTTCGGCAAATTCCTTTGCCACCTGATGGACTTTAGAAAAATCCACAGCTTCTCTGTCCAGATTCACAATGGGCAGTTCCAGTTCAATGCCAATATAATGCTCCCGTTCATTTTTTGTCGGTTCTATGTATTTCTGATACAGGTGCTCCCGCACCGCCTTTTCATCTATCATATGAATCCTTTCGTCTGCAGTACATTGCGAAAATATGCTATACTGCTTCTTAAACAAACTGTCTCACCCTTCGGTTTCCGACACACATCCATTCGCTGATTTACTGCCAGCCAGCTGTCATTATTTTAAAAAATGTCTCCCTCCTACAGGCTCGAGAAAATCTGATACAGGAATTTCATATTTTCCTCATTATCCTCGAACATCTGACCGTGATTCGTTCCGGTATAAATCAGCTCCCCGTTCCGCCAGGCCAGGAGCGTGGTCATCGGTACAGGCTCCCACACATCCCGTCCCAGCGGTTCCGTGGAAAAAATCACCTGACCCTTCTGCTTCCGGAAATGCAGGGAATTCTCATAATTTGTATGCACATACATATATTCTCCGTCGCTGATGATCAGATTCAGCTTATTTCCCTTCGCCATGTCGGTGATCAGTTCATCCAGAAGCCGAAAACGTTTCTCCGCATCCAGTTTCCCTTCCGACCGCGTCCTACGGTTCACCTCGTCCAAAAGGAAGAGAAAAATCCGCTCACTGTCCGTATCTCCGACCTGCCGTCCCACGTAACGGTTCAGCGGATCATACTCAAAAATCGTCCCATTGTGGATCAGAGTCCACTTCCGCCCGGTACAGTCCACGCCCGAAAAGGGATGACAGTTTTTATACTCCACATTTCCGATGGTCGCATAACGGATATGCGTCAGGATCAGCTTTCCCTCCACCGGGACCGTCAGCCTCTCATGAAGATAACTGCTTTTGTCTGCCTCCAACGGCTCCTTTTCTATAACCGCACTGTTTCCATCCAGAATCGCCAACCCCCATCCGTTCGGGTGCCGGCAACTGTGACGATAAAATTCTCTCAGATCATCTCGGCACTCAAACGGTTGGCGCGCACACACACCGAATAATTCACACATGACAAAATCCTCATATCAAAATCTAAACCTGAAACTTTTCCGCATATCCTTCTGCAAGACGAATGCCTTTCTTCACATACCCTTTCTGAAATCGCTCCCGAACCTGCGCCGCATATCGTTTGGACGGATCCTCCACTTTTTCCCGTTGGAAAGCCAGACACTCCCGAACCTCATTCTCCTGTCCGGTAAAATACTCCGGCAGGGTTTCTTCCATCGCATCCAGAACCTCCGCAACAGCTTCCCTCACCGGGCGGCGCAAATGCCAACCGCACTCAATCTGAATCTCATCCGCCTGAAAAAGAGCAGCCTCCTTCATATTGCGAATTGCGATCATCTGTTCAGCCATCCCGATTGTTTCATCCTCCTTAAGCATCAGCCATACCAGAAGCAGATGGATAAACCGAAGATCCAGCCGCCGGATTCCCACCGGGCAGAACGGATTTAAATCCAACATTCGCAGTTCCACATGGCTGACGCCATTTTTTCTGAGATTATCTGTAGTATTTTCACCGCGGGCTTTTAAACGCACAGGATAATAGAGTTCCGTAGATGCTGTGATCATCCGGTTCTTCACATAACCATCAATACTGTCCGCATAAGCATCCAGAGACGAAAAATCCAGAATCGGTACAAAAGAGTTCCAATAACCGATCTCACTGCAGCGCGGGGAAGCATATCGGCTCACTACCGTCTCATCCAGATCTCCCACCCGATAATAAGAGCCATCTAAAACGGGGCTCGCCGCCGTCAGGTATACGATCAGCCAGCTATATTTGACCACCTTTTTCCCCAGTTCCAGATATATCTGATCCTTGTATTCCCGAAATTCCTGTTCTTTCTCTCCGACTGCACAATTTTCTTCGCGTGAATCAGCCTTCTCCCGTTTATCATTGGATACAAGATTCCTCTCCGTCTCACTTACAGCTTTTTTCTTCCCGCGACAGGAAAAATCCGCCCGCAGCAATTCCTCCGGAAAGGAAAAGTTATAATGGATTCCTGAGTACAGCATTTTCTTCTTTCCGTACTTCGATGCCAGATACTCCCGATAGACGCCTTTGCCCTCCTGTCTTCCGGTAAAATTTGCAATCGGTATATCCGCCTCTCCGCAAACATAAGGGGGATTCGAAAAAGGCCAGAGATACTCCCTGCCTGTCTCTAACTCTAACAGCCGATCCGCCGTTTCCCGATAAAGTCCGGCCAGCTCCGCCCACACTTCTTCAATACTGTCGTTCACACCGGTAATCAGTTCCACCTGATTTTCACAGAAGTCACGGTCAATCCGGCTGTCATCAGGGAAAGGATGCGGTGTGTGTGACAGGTAGCCGTGTTGATCCACGCGAAGGCTTTCTTTTTCTAATCCAAACCTGCCTCCTGAAATATATTTTTTTAATTCTCTCTCATCCGGCAGAAAACCCATAGCACTCTCCCTTCCGCCCTAACAGTTCATATTTTCGTTCTCCAAATCGATGGTAAGGCAACAGCTCATAGGTATAGTTTTGCCTTCCATTCAGGAAGTCACGAATTGCCTGAATATCTTCTTTCGCATCATTAAAACCGGGAATCACCGGCGTTCGGACATGCTTGTGAAGGCGGGGAAATTCACAGAATAACATATCCAGATTATCCAGAATCAGGCGATTATCAGCTCCGATCACGCGCAAATGTCTTTCTTCATCCATACTCTTGACGTCGTACAGAATATAATCCAGATACCGCGCCGCTTCCCGTAAAATGTCCGTCCCGCAATATCCGCAGGTTTCCACAGCCGTATGGATGTGACGCCGCTTTGCCTCCTTTAAAAGTGCCAGCGCAAACTCCGCCCGACAGAATGGTTCCCCGCCGGACAGAGTCAGACCGCCTTCACCGTGAGCATAAAAAACACTCTCCCTTTCAATTCTGTCTATCACAGTGTTTACTCCCACAGTCCAGCCATAAATTCCCAGAGCCCCGGACGGGCAGGCCGACAGACAACCTCCGCAGGCAATACATTTCTCATGATCCAGCCGCGCACCGGAAAGAGCATGACAGGAACAGATTCCATCACGCAGACGGCAGCCCTCGTTCCAAATACATTTGTGCTCGTCCAGATATACCTCCGGTCTCATAATCTGAGACTCCGGGTTGGCACACCATGGGCAGCGCAGCGGACAACCTTTTAAAAACACAATCGTGCGGATACCCGGACCATCATGCAAAGAATATGGCTGGATGTTGAAAATGATTCCTTTTGGCGTATCTGCTTTCAATGTATCTCACCCCTATATATCCCGAAGGTACTTTTTGATCGCGGCAACATACTTTTCTCCGACAGGACTCAAAACCATATTTTTCAACATGACGTAACCGATCTCCATCGTATCTGCCGCTTCTTCTTTTTCTCTGAAAGGCACTGCCACAAAATCGTCACCATTTAACTCTTCACAGATAATGCCGGAACACAGGGTATAGCCATTCAGGCCAACCATCAGATTCAACATCGTTCCCCGATCATTGGCCTTGATACTCTGTGCATATTCATTCGTTGAGAGTACTTCCTCTGCAAGATAAAACGTGCTGTCACTCCCCTGCTCAAAAGACAGGCAGGGATAGTCTGCCAGCTGTCCCATCCCGATACTCTCTTCCATTGCAAGGGGATGATTCTTCCACAAATAAACATATGCGCGGCAGTCTACAAGATGATGGAATTCCAGATTGGCCGATTTCATCAGTCTGGTCATAGCCTTACGATTAAAATCCGAAAGGTATAAAATGCCGATTTCGCTTCTCATTGTACTGACATCCCGAATCACTTCCCTGGTCATTGTCTCCCGGATTGCAAACTCATACTGCGACATATCGTATTCCTTTGCCATGTCTACAAAAGCTTTCACCGCAAAAGAGTAGTGTTGTGAAGACACACCGAATTTCTTTTTGTACGTACCGTTTTTCCCGTATTTCCCCAAAAGCGCCTGGTATTTGCTGTAAATATCTCTTGCATACGGCAGAAACTCCATACCGTCATTCGTCAGAACTACGCCGCGCCCGCTCCGGTATAAAAGCGTGACTCCCAGCTCTTTTTCCAATTCTTTCACCGCATTGGTCAGCGATGGCTGAGACACTAAAAGCTTTTCTGCTGCTCTGTTCATGGAGCCCGTCTCCGCTATGGTAATGATGTAAGACAACTGAATCAATGTCATTGCCTCACCCCACCTCTCTGTAAATTCTGTTTGATATTATCTCCGTTTTTATATCCTAGTATTTATATCGGTATGATATGCATTTAAAATACTAAAAGGAAAAATTGTATTTGTCAAGTGGGAATTCATCCTAATCATTTATAAAACTACACCCTAAAATATTTTGAGCCTTATTTTATAGATGACTGGCGGCAGACAAATATCCACCGCCTCGATAGCCTGATATTTCCATGATGCTAAGATTGCCAATCTGCTATGATTGTATTTACACGGGAGGGCATATCTATGGTACGTTGTGATTTTGTTTCCATCATGGCAGCCATCCGGTCATATGTAAGTGAAAGCCGGGGACTGAACCAGACAAACTTTTTATATCTGATTTTTGAAAGTTTTATCAGCAGCAGCGAAAACATGGATTTTGATTTTGACAACGGACTTGTATGCCGGTGGCTGAAAGGCAGCGCAAAAGTCAGCCCAAAGATCAGCAGCTACTACCTGAAAGATAAGCGGCACCGGATACAAATGGAAAAGGACATTTATGAAAACATCCTTCCCATCATGTCTGACAGCGCGATGGCTGCTGAGGAAATATATAACCTGATTCTCCGCGATGATTCCATATCAGAGCGGAAGAAACGGGATGCTAAAACCACTGCCCTGATTGCCACCGGGAGCCTCTCACCCGCTGTGTCCAATTTTATTTTTGGGAATGATGTGCCAAAGCCATGCCGACATTTCTGCGGACGTGACAGTGAAATAGAAAAACTCCATAACCTTCTTGAAGAACACGGTAAAATCTTTCTGCACGGGATTGCCGGCATTGGCAAGAGCGAACTGGCAAAAGCTTATGCCAGCCGGTATAAAAAAGAATATACCAATATTTTATATATCGTCTATAGCGGCGACCTCAAACGGGATATCACAGACCTAGACTTCTCGGACGACCTGCCCGATGAGAACCGGGAAGAACGCTTCCGCAGGCATAACCGTTTCCTGCGCACATTGAAACAGGATGCATACCGTACTCTCAGAACTGGAGAAAAATACTGCAAGGGCAATCCGCCTGGAAAAAGATGCCCTTGCTATGCTTACAGAAATTAATGCAGGAAACGCCCACCTGGCCGCCAACCTCCACTCCAATCTCGGAGTGCTGTACAGGATTGCCGGGCAATTAAATCCTGCCATGGAACATATGAAGACCGGAGCGGCGTTGCTGGAGCAATACCGTCTTGTGTATACACATGATTCGGTTGCCATCATTTCCAACTATGCTGCCCTTCTCTGCGATATGGGCCAGCCTGAGTCCGCCATGGAAACCCTCCGGTCCGTAGCACAGGCTGTAAAAAAGTATAATTCAGAATTATCCGGTGATTATGCCCTGCTGATGGAAGCGATGGGAAGCATATGCCTGATACAGGGAAAAATACCTGATGCCAGAGAGCATTTTAAAAAGGCAATGGCAATCTATGAAATCCTCTGGGATGAAGAGCCGGAGCTGCTGGAGGCGAAAAAGCAGGAGATAATGGAAACCTATGCGCAGGCAGGGATCGGGCTGACGCAGAAACTACTTGTATAGGAAAATATCGCTTCGTATAATTGAACAATAGGATTACCTCAAGTAATATGTGACCTTCCCATAAATTTATCTTTTAACCCCTTATCAATAACATCTGCCATGGAAATAACTTTTGTTCAATAAAGTTACTCCTCATGCTCCTTCCTTAGATACTGTTCGCATACCACAATCAAGATAGTTGCTATCATGCCATAAACAATACCATATATAATATTATTTCCGTTCAGAAATCCATTCAAAATCAGGTTGGCGTTTAACAATGGTACCAGTGAAAAATAATTTACTGCATTTACTCCCAGCAACCCCAAAAGAGCCGACAATACCAGCAGGATGGCAGATACAATTGCTGCCCGGAAGGTATCTCTGCACAAAAAAGAGACGATTCTGGTCAGACACAACATTGTCCATGCGCCGACAAACCGGATCAGATACAATAAAATCAGATATTGCCACAGGCGAATAGACACAGTACTGGTGGAAAATGATTCCAGGCTTTGAATCCATGCGCCGCATTTTAAAAGCCCGACTTTACAGGCAATCAGCAGAAAGTCCATTCCATACACCAGCGCAAATAAAACCATCATCGTACAGAAAGATACTTTGTTCTTTTTTTTCAATGTTGTCAGTCGGCCGTTGCCGGTAGTGTAAATCAGCTGGTTCATTCCGTTATCCGCGTCTACGGAAAATACAGCTGACACACAGATGCACATCAACAAGCCAAACAGGACGGCATTTCCCATATCCCGGCTCGCATCATCCCCCATCAGCATCCGGTAACCGCCATCATAGATCAGGCTTAACATACGCCCCTGCTTGGCACTTTGAGCCAGGATCCGGTCATATTCCGCGACAACCTTTTCCCATGCGCTTTCCGGCAAAAGGCTCTGTGCTATCTCATTGAGCCTGTCTGCATCCGTTTCCGACTCATATTCTTCGTATAACCCGATATACCGTTCATTTTCTTCGGTTACATATGTTTCCGTCTGTTCATCCGGGACTCCGGACAGATAATCCATATAAATTTTATAATAAATGTCTTCCGAATCTGTGATATATTCATAATTCCGGATTCGGAAGATCTGAACGGCCGCAAGAAGGATCAGCAGCCAGATGATACCTCTTTTCTTGATCAGTTTCAGGTACTCATAATAAGCGACGCCTCCTGCATGCATATGCTTATGTTTGCATAAAAATGTTTCCCGGCCGCCCAACATGCTTAAAACACGCCGCCCCTGTGCCGCTTTCACACACAAAAAAGGAAAAATCACCACGACTCCGACCAGTATGAGTGTGAAGACAGGAATCAGATTCACCGGCCGCCCAATATTTACATTCCTGTATATCGTCAGGAGATTGTCTGTATGCATAAAATAATACAGATTTACATATTTCAGAGTTGAGAACACACTGTTATCACCCGGCAAATAGTACAACGCCCCACTCATTCCGGAGAGGATTCCGACAGCGAGGATGATATGAAATGTTCTCTGCAGCAACAGGCAGATCAGGAACACAATCATTCCCACCGCAGAAAAATACAGTATTTTTTCCGCAAGAAATAATACCAGATATTGCCCGACTGAAATTTTCAGGATACAAGCCTGATAATCACCCATGGACTGAACTGCCCGGCTTATATCGCCAAAACCGTACGAAACGCCTGCCGCAGTTAGATTTTCCCCATATAAAACAATAACGCCCACTGTCGATACCAGCTGCAACATCAGCAGCTTCGAAAGAAACATCCGTCCCCTTCCTCTGACCGTTGGCCCTGTCAGCAAAAACAATCCCGCCTGTTTTTCCGTCAGAACCAGGAAAATACAAACCGCTGCCACCCAAAACAGTAATATAAAATCCGTCCCCCGCTGGCCGGTCGCGGTGACGATTCCCTTAGATATATCCGCAGATGGGACAATATCAGTCAATCCTGAAAAATCCTCCGCTGTCTTATTAATATTACTGACCGCATATCCTGTTTTATTTTTAAAAATAGAGACGCTCTGCATAACAGCCGCATTCTGCTGTATCTCCTCCAGATATTCCGAATAACCCGCCACCTTTTCCAACTCCGTAAGCTCGTCACTCAGCAGTTCCCACTCACTCCAGATGTCTCCGGTATAGGGATAGATTTCATCAATCAAGCTGTCCGATTCCATCTCTTCAATCCCATAATAGTAAGGATACAGGCAATGTATTGCCTCGGAGAGCTGCTCACAGGCCTCATTAGCCGAAAGTCCGGAAATATCAGCCATCATCTCCCGGTAAGCCTCAGCCGTATATGTAAGGTTCCTGCCTGCAATACTGTTCACCAGCAGCATCAGGTTCATTGCAGCACAGATTACCAGGATTATAATAAATCCTCTCTGGCGGAATAATTTCTTCCACTCAAAGCTCATCTGATTCATCCCTGCCAGCCCCTCTTTCTTTCATCTGAAAATGATACAGGATACACATCCTCCATCGTCGGTATGGTATGCACATTTTCGTATCCCTGCAAAGGCTGCTCTTCCAGCACTTTCAGTTTTGCCACGCTGCCGTCGCTTAAAATATTAGACACACAATACACCGATTCTACCCGGGGAATCTGTTCAGCGGGAGCTGTAATCTCATATACAGAATCCCGAATCTCGTGGGTAAGCTCTTCTACCCCGGCTTTCCGGATCAGTCTTCCGTCCCCCAACAGAATGATCTCTTTTAAAATATGTTCAATATCGGAAACTACGTGCGTGGCGATGAGCACAATTTTATCTTTTGAAATAGCGGAAACCAGATTTCGGATACGGATTCGCTCCCTTGGATCCAGCCCCGCTGTGGGCTCATCCAGTATTAATAGTTCCGGATCATTGAGGATTGCCGCCGCCAGTAAGATCCGCTGCCTCATACCGCCGGAATACGCATGAAGCTTTTTCTTCAGTTCATCCTGAAGGTTAACCTGCCGCGCAACATCAGAAATCTTCGCCCGGATATTTTCCTTGGGCACTTCTTTTAACACAGTCATATAAGCCAGAAACTCCCAGCCGGTAAAACCGGGATAGAGATTCTGCTGCTGCGGCATATAGCCCAGCCGCCTCCGATAGTCCCGGCCGCAACCGCGGATATCCCGGTCATCACAAATAACTGCCCCTTTCGTCTGCTGAAGATTTCCTACCAATATATTGATCAGGGTGCTTTTCCCGGCTCCGTTTGGCCCCAGCAATCCATAAACTCCGTTCCCCAGCTCCAGCGTTATGTCCCTCAAAGCATACTTATCCCCGTATTTTTTGCTCAACGCCTCTATCTTAATCTGCATCATCCAGATACTCCTGTATTTGCCGGTTCATTTCCTCCACAACCGCATCAATTCCCGCTTCTTTCAGCGCATTATTAAAACTATCATAGTATTCTTCCCAGTCTGATACATCAAACATACTGTTCGAAGGTTCAAACAGGAACAGTCCTCTCATGGCATTATTGTCCAGATACAGTTCAGATACGGCTGCCGCCTCTTCTTCTACAGCGCTGGCATCAAATGTAAAGCCATACAGAGGATTTGATTTTACAGTCGAAAGTGTGTCCATATTGATTTCCGTTTTTTCACTGGTCTCAAATGGTGTGATCACACTGCTGGCAAACACGCTTCCAAGGCTTTTATGAAAAACCGTGTACTCACTTTCAAGCCCTTCCATCTCCACTCCCTCATCCGTAACCACATAATCTTCGTTTTCTATGCCATAGCGAAGCAGGTTTGCGGCATCCTGATCTGTATATATGAAATTCAGGAAAGCAAAAGCTTCATCCTGATACCCGGAACTCTGTGCAATACAGGACAATTCGCAATTCAACGCTGTCGTATCCTGCTCATAATAGGGAATCCGCGTCAAAGTAATCCCATTGACATTGGTCCATGTATCAAGGCTGTCAGAGCGGAAGATTGGAAATCCATTATAATCTGCCTGCATCAGGAAATCTTCTTCTGTTGTCTGATCCCCGCTTTCCCGTACATATCCTTTCTGGTAATAGTCATTTAAGGTGCCTGCCAGTTCCCTCATCTCTTCCGTATCAAAAAGATTGACTACACAAATCTCCTCCCCGTCCCCATCTGTCCAATATCCGATCGGGAAACTCAGGCTGTAAGTCCATACCGGAAGATTGCACATGAGATATACCGGGACAAAGGAAAATGCCGCAAAGCTCTCATTTTCCTTTTCCCCTTCCGTGACTTTGGCAAATACCTCTTCCAACTCTGTCAGCGGTTTTGCCAGATCATCTGCTGCCAACCCATACTTTTCCATCAATTCCGTACTGGCAGCCCAGCCGGCCGGTTCCGGCGCATACAGGTTTCCCACTGCATACACCCCATCCTGATATCCTGCAACCTCATAAATCTGATCCGCAAGTACAGCTTTCAGATCATTTCCGGCATCTATTTCCAGATACTCTGTCAGATCAACCAATTCCCCTTCCGCTGCCGCCTCCCGGACATACCTTGAGTATGCCGGAATAATATCGACCGCTATCTCTTCTTCCCGCAATGCCGTAAGTAATTCTGCCGGTGTTACATCATCAAATAATTTCGATGGGATCTGCCTCATTTGAACCTGAAAATCATACCCATTCTCAGATAGCAGCTCATTTAACTGCATTACCTCCGCGTCGCTGTAAACTGTCTCTGTATACACGACGAGCGTGCCGGACGGAGTATCCACTGATTTCAAATTTTTAATATATGCATCCAGCGTATTACCGGCCACAGAGATATACAGTTGATTTTCCGTTTCTGTTGTTTCTTCCGTCTGCCCGGAAATAACCTGTCCGATGCTGTCATACTCTTCACTCTGCCCACAGCCTGCAGCCAGAGTCATTCCTATACACAAAGCCAGGATAACAGCCAGTATTCTCTTTTTCGATCTCCCTGTTATTTTCATTGTCCGCTCTCCTGATCCAGATAGTAAATCGACACATAATCATTGCCGCCGCTCATGTAACTTTGCAATGGCATATACTGGTATTCAAAATCCCCGTCATATGCTCCATACATATCGGTCTGATGCACCGCAACACTGTAAATGACACCATATTCCGAGATTTCCTTCGGCGACACTCCCACTCCAGCCTGTGACACATAATCCCCAACGACCTCAGATAATTCACCTGTTTCCTTGTTGTAAACATAGTAGGTACTGTCCGCATAATCATAAATAGACTGGTAAATTGAGAAACAGCTGAATTCCGGATAAGAATCCACACCCGAAAAATAGGTTTCCTCCTCACCCGTTTCAATATTCATTCGGATCAGTTCCGTATTCTCCCCATTTATCCGAAATCCGTAACAGAAATCTCCAGCAAAAGCTGTATAGCAGTAATCCCCATCATTTCCATAAATAACCTGTGTGAAATCTGCTGTACAGGCGACATCCCGTTTGGAAACATCCCCGGATTCCGTATCATAAATATAATAGGAATCCGCTTCCTGGGAATAGTAGTAAAATTTTCCGTCCTCCATCTTATGGACAACAAACACATCTGCCCATATATCCCCCAAAGAAGACGTGTCCAAAAGGCTCGTGTCCCCGGTTTTTAAATTCACACGATAGAGTCTGGTCTCCTGCCCTTCGCTTTCTTTTTTATCTTGTAAATACCCGACTCTACAACTATAATAAAATGTGTTAACCCTCAAATTGCCTATATAATTGAATGAGGTTTTATTATGGTGCTTTGGATCCTTTACTTTTTTATCTTTGCTGCAGAAGGAATTATTTTTCTGCTGTATGCTTCTGCCCTTTTTGAAAGCAAACATCCAAAGTATCTCTGCGTTCTGCTGGCGGTTGCTTTATATGGGATTCTTTTCCTGCTCTCATTTTTCAACAGTATGGTGATCAACGGCATCGCTTTTATCATATGCAATTTCCTGTACCTGATTTTGACCTGCAAAATCAAATGGCAGACTGCCCTGTTTCATGCAGCCATAGCCACCTCCGTTTCTTTTATTGCGGAATTAATTATTGTCGGGATCATCCCTTACCAGATCACATTCCCATTCGAAGACATGTCGTCCTCCAAGGTATGGCTGGCCGCAGTACTGACAAAACTTATCTATTTTCTTATTATGCTTCTCCTGATCCACCTCTGGAGTAAAGCCGGGAAAACAACCATCCGTTTCGACAAATCCTGGTTCATGCTCATTGCCACGCCCGCAGTTTCCATATTTATCATGTATACCCTCGCTATTTTACGCAGCAAAGTATCTATACCTAAGACATTGGATATTATGATCTCCATAAGTTCCATCCTTCTGCTGGCGCTGAACCTGATCATATGGGAAATCAATAATTATATTCAGAACAAAAGCATGGAAATGACAGGTCTGCGCCTCTCCCTGCAAAAAGAATCCGATACCCTTAACTATTACAAGATGATTATCAGGCAGGATGAAAACCAGGCCCAGCTGATTCATGACATCAAGAACCATTTTCAATCCATTGCCATATTGAACAATAATGGTGAACCGGAAAAAGTGGCTGAATATATAGACTGCATTACCAACTCCGCAGCATTTAAAAAATCTGCACGGATCTGCAGCCACGAGCTTCTCAATACCATTTTGTGCCGTTACCTGAACCTCTGCGACCAGTCCGGTATTTCCTTCCATGCAGATATAAGAAATAATTCCGTCAATTTTATAAAAGAAGACGATATCACTTCCCTCTTCTGCAACCTGTTGGACAACGCCATGGAAGCAGTCTCACAAATACCAGATGCAGGCATTGAGCTATCTGTCTCCCGGAAAGAAAACACGGCTTTTTCCATGATCACAATAAAAAATCCCTGCCGGCAGAACCCATTCCCTGATAAAAGCCACCGGCTCGTATCTACCAAAAAAGACCCGTTGCTGCACGGGTATGGCATCCGGATCATTGAAAGAATCGTTAAAAAATATGAAGGCGAGATAGAATACTATTACTCCCGGGAAGACCACACATTCCATTCGATTATCATGCTGAAAAACCCGGGAGAATCGATAAAAGGTAACTATTCCCGGCACAAGAGACGAAGGAACCTATATGCAGATCGCAATTTGTGATGATGACCAGATTTTCATCGACCACCTGACAGAATACATTAAAGAATTTTTCAAACGCAGCCGCCTAACCTGCCCGGATATTTGTACTTTTAATAGCGGGGAAGCGCTTTTACACGACTCCTCACCCAAGGATATCGTATTCCTTGATGTGGAGATGCCCGGGGTCAGCGGCATTTTTACCGGGAATGAATTAAAAAAAGCCAACCGGAATGTCCTCATAATCATCATTAGCGCGTATTCCGAATACCTTGATGAAGCCATGCGCTTCCAGGTATTCCGGTACCTGTCAAAGCCCCTGGAAAAACAGCGGCTCTTCCTCAACCTGAAAGACGCCCTGCGGGTATACAGCACCGCCACCTTCAAAGTACCTGTGGAGACAAAACATAATATCTATTCGGTTCCGGCAAGTGAGATCATTTACATAGAGGCGGTACAAAAAAAGTCTTTGTCCATACCCTGAAAACAGATTACGAATCCATCCAGCCAATATCAAAATGGATGCAGATTCTCCCGTCAAACTCCTTTTTCCAGCCGCACCGGAGTTTTATCGTGAACTTCGCCCATGTATCAGATTTCGACCATTCCCTGATCCATCTCTGCGGCAACCGGTTTACAGCTTACCTAACCCGGCGGAAATATACGGAGTTTAAATCCGCATACCTTTTTTATCTCGAAAGTATGCGGTAACCAGATACTGACAATAACCATACTCTTAAACTCTGCCCTTAGTACCATAGATTCTATTCCATCTGCTGCATTTCAATGCTATCCAATTACGCAGCCCATTGCCATATATTTTTTCTGACTTGAAATCACAAATTGTGACTTCAAGTTTTTTTATCCCATCATACCACTCAATTTCTGCTCAATCCGCACTCAATGTCCTTTCCCTCCATTTTTTGTAGACTGAATTTGTAACAGGCCAGTACCAGACCGGTACCAACCACAACAAATTTTCACAGAAAATGGAGGTTTTTTATGCGAGAAGTGAACAACACCAAAATCATTGCCATAGACCACGGCTACGGCAATATCAAGACTGCAAACACCGTCACTCCAACAGGAATCATGACCCGGAACCATGAATCCGTTCCACCCATGGCAGAGGATACAGAGCCAGAGCCAGAACCGGATATCGATTGGGGGTTCCTCGGAGAGTAAAACCATCACAACCACTGGAGGTGAACCATGACCGAATATCTGACAACCGGCACAAATCTGCCGCCCTATATGATATTCCCGCGATTTCTGTTAGACAGCAACCTGTCAGAAACCACGAAGCTGCTCTATATGCTGCTTCTCGACCGGGCAAGGCTTTCTATGAAAAATGACGGCTGGACGGATGCACAAGGTCATGTGTTCATCCACTTTACAATCACTGACCTTGCTGCAACCCTCCACAAGGGTGAAATGACCATCAAGAACAGCCTGGCTTCCCTGGAACACACTGGCCTGATCGTCCGCAGGCGGCAGGGTCCCGGGCATCCAAACCGCATTTATCCCAAAATCCCATCCGAGCCAGCGGTTCAGACAGACAAAAAACTGTCTGGCAGCCATTTGTGATGCCAAACAGCCCGGATACAACGAAATATAAAATCTGAGGCCGGAAACGGCCATTTCAGGGAAAGGAGCCAGATATGGCAGATAAGAAAGAAATGACGGCAGACGAAAAAGCCCTTCTGCAGGCCAGACACCGGCAGGAAGAAGCGGAAGCACGGAATCGGGTAAAAGAAAGAAAAGCCAGGACACGGCGGTTGATCCAGGAGGGTGCAATCCTTGAAAGCGTTGCCCCGTCCGTAGCGGATATGGAGCTTGATCATTTGAAACGTGAGCTGCTGATACGTCTCCGGGGAATGTAAGCCTTCTATCTTCATTCCCGTAAGGGCGCACTTACTCACCACCCACTCTGTGGGCGGTGGTATCCTTCCCTGCGGTCAGGCTCGTGCGCTCTTCACGAAATGTCCACTTGCAAAGCATGCCCTGCGGGTAGGACACTTCTCCAGAGGGACAGGTGATTCCGCAAGCGGAACACCTGTGCAGCCAACTGAACCGTCTGACCCCATCAGACTGTTCCTGCCCCTGATAAATCCGGTGCAGACCGGCACGGGTTCCATGCCGATATTGGCTGCCTGCGAAAGCCTGCCTCTTCAAAGGTGCTATTTTCAACAAGGCAGTTTTCGCAGATATGGGTGTGCTTCATTTCATGACACACCCATCATTTTTTTCAAAAAGAAGCAAAAAGAAAGGACGGTGATCACATGGCGATCTATCACTTAGAGGCGAAGACCGCTGCGAATTAAACAGGCAGATCAAAGCAGACAACCGATTACTTAAGGAACTCAAAGCACAAGTAAAGAAACTAACGAAAGCTGTAGCAAATGCCATCCCGGCTATCGCAGAGCGGTTAGAAAATATCCGGGCACACATGATCATGCTGCAGTACTACCTGCTCCATAACCGCGCAGAAATAAAAGATATCTCCGTGCGCATTGACTGGAATATGCCGCTTGTCCGAGAGTACCAGTCTGTAAAAATAGAACTGAAAGAAAAACAGACAAAAAAGAAAAAACTTTTGGCTGAAAAAGACAATACAAGCATTTTCAACCCCGCAAAGCACATCCAGTTTAATAAGCAGATCACAACTCTTACAGAAGAAATTGAGGAATTAAAAACCCGAAAGAATCAGTTGATGCATGAGGTGGGCTGCCATAATGACGCAGAAATGCAACAGGCAGGAAGGACACTTTCCAGAATGGCAGATTATCTGGAGAAAATGAAAGCACAGCAACCGAAACTGACCAGCCAGCTCACAGCTGATGAAAAGAGCTTTACAGAAACCCAAGGGCAGATATCCCCGGAGCAGGAAAATGCCCTGCTGGACACCCGAGTCTCTATCCGGGACGGTTTCCACAATCAAATCCGCTCAAATCTACGTGAAGTATTCGGG
>JAJQFQ010000148.1 GCA_021201035.1 Clostridiales bacterium | reverse complement strand
TCAGTGAATGATGTAAAAGTGTTGCCAATCCGTTGCCAGATACTAAACAAATTTGTTTGCAACCCGCATAAAATAAGGCTTTTTCAATCTCACATCATCATTCGAACTCGATCGTCCCGGGCGGCTTCGAGCTAACATCATAAAGTACCCGGTTTACCCCTCTCACCTCATTAATAATCCGATTCGTCACCTTATTCAACACCTCAAACGGAATCTCCGCCGCCTCCGCCGTCATGAAATCAATCGTCTTCACGGCTCTTAACGCAATTGCGTAATCATACGTCCGCTCATCACCCATAACGCCCACGGAACGCATATTGGTAAGCGCCGCAAAATACTGGTTAATCTCCTTATCAAGTCCGGCTTTTGCAATCTCTTCGCGGTAAATCGCATCGGCATCCTGCACAATGCGAACTTTTTCTTCTGTCACATCACCGATAATCCGGATACCGAGACCCGGTCCGGGGAACGGCTGACGGAAGACCAGATACTCCGGAAGACCCAGTTCCAGACCGGCCTTACGCACCTCATCCTTAAACAGGTTCCGAAGCGGTTCAATAATTTCCTTAAAATCAACATAATCCGGCAGGCCGCCGACATTATGATGTGATTTGATGACCGCTGATTCTCCGCCAAGGCCGCTTTCTACCACATCCGGATAAATCGTACCCTGAACCAGAAAATCCACCGCTCCGATTTTCTTTGCTTCCTCTTCAAAGACACGGATAAATTCTTCGCCTATGATTTTTCTTTTTTGTTCCGGTTCCGTCACGCCGGCCAGCTTTTCATAAAATCTTTGCTGTGCGTTCACGCGGATGAAGTTCAGACTATAATTTCCTTCCGATCCAAATACGGCTTCGACTTCATCGCCCTCATTTTTTCGAAGCAGGCCATGATCGACAAACACGCAGGTCAACTGATCTCCCACGGCCTTTGCCAACAAAACAGCCGCCACTGAGGAATCCACGCCGCCGGAAAGCGCACAAAGCACTTTTCCGTCGCCGACTCTTTCTCTGATATCCTGAATCGACTGTTCTACAAACGAATCCATCTTCCAGTCACCGACGCAGCCGCAGACACCGCGAACGAAATTGTAGAGCATCTTTGTCCCCTCCTGCGTGTGCAGAACCTCCGGGTGAAACTGGATGGAATAAAGGCCTTTTTCAACATTTTCCGCCGCGGCGACCGGACAGTTCGCCGTTTTCGCGGTAACCGCAAACCCAGGCGCAAGCTTTGCAATATAATCAAAATGGCTCATCCAACAGATCGTGCTGGGAAGGACATTATGAAAAATCTGCGAGCCGGTATCCACAAGCACCTCTGTCTTTCCATACTCGCGCATCTCGGCGCGCTCTACTTTTCCGCCGAGAATATGGTGCATCAGCTGGGCACCATAGCAAAGACCGAGAATCGGAATCCCCAGTTCAAAGAGTTTTTTCGAATAAGTCGGTGAATCCTCTTCATAGCAACTGTTCGGACCACCCGTAAGAATGATGCCCTTCGGGTTCATCTCCCTGATTTTTTCAAGCGATGTCTTATAAGAATAAATTTCACAATAAACGTTGCACTCGCGGACACGCCGCGCGACAAGCTGGTTGTACTGGCCGCCAAAGTCTAAAACTATCACCATCTCCTGGGTCATAAAACTTCCTCCTGTGTATCATTTTCCGACAAAGTCTGCTTTTGTGCTCTTAAAAATCTTCTCATGCCAGAGCCTCGCTCGCCGAATACATAAAGATATGTTCTCCCGAGCAAGTTCGCAAACGTATATTTATGTATTCTTCTCTGCCGTATACGCACATTATAGTCTACCTGCCGACCATCTGACAAGAGAAAAATTCCTTTGCCCCTATGCATATTTCTTTTTGATTGGTCCGCTGTTTTATCTTTAAAACATACTCCCTCACGGCATTCGATCCTGTCATTATTTTTAAATCATAATTTGTAATTCAAATATCTATAAAAATTACATGAAACCCTTGCCATGTTTTTCTTTCAACCTTATAATAGTTACAGGAAAATTTCACAGGAGGACACCTATTTGAAATCTTATCGTGTCAGAATCAGGGAACCATTTATTTCACAAAACCGGAGTATTTTATGTCCATAAAAATCAACGGTGCAAATCATTTTGCCATCAGCGTTGCTGATCTGGAAGAAACCATCCAATGGTACGCCGATGTATTCGGTTTCACAGTCATCGACCGTTCGTCATCTCCGAACCGGAGATCAAAGTCTCCCATATGCAGGGTGTCGGGTTTATTCTGGAAATATTCGAGGCGCCCGGTGCTGCTCCTCTTCCGGAGGATCGGCGGATTCCGAACCGTGACCTGATGACGCACGGCAACAAGCATATGTCTTTCGGAGTTCCGGACGGCCCCAAAGCGAAAGCAGAACTGGAGGCGCTCGGCGTGGAAGTAGCCATGGTTGCAGAGGTGGACGGCACCTATGGCGTGTTCATCCGTGACAACACGGAAAACCTCATAGAGATTTTTGAGGAAAAAGGCGACTCTCCGTTCAACCAGCACAAAAATTAAGCACCGAATCATTGACACAACAGGGAGGAAGATACATGTTGGATAAAAATGTAGCAGCATTATTAAATGATCAAATCAACAAAGAATTTTATTCCGCCTACCTTTACCTTGATTTTTCTAACTATTATAAAGATGAAGGGTTGGACGGATATGCAAACTGGTATTTCATTCAGGCACAGGAGGAGCGCGACCATGCCGTTCTCATGCTGCAATACCTGCAGAATAACGGGGAAAGCATTGTACTGGAAGCAGTTGCAAAACCGGACAAAGAATATCAAGATCTGGCCGATCCACTGAAATTCGGTCTGGATCACGAGCGCTATGTGACATCGCTCATCAACAATATTTACGCTGCGGCAATGAAAGTCAATGATTTCAGAACCATGCAGTTTCTCGACTGGTTTGTAAAAGAGCAGGGCGAGGAAGAGGACAATGCTGAGACGAACCTGAAACGCTACCAGCGTTTCGGATCGGACATGAAGGCTCTGTACGACCTGGACAGTGAGCTCGCGGCAAGAGTCTATACTGCTCCCTCTCTTGTACTGTAAAATCTGCTCGGAAACAGTTGCAAAAGGATTCGTGTCCGAACAAATTCAAATTGATTGACAAAACAGCCGCATCCGGAGAAGATGCGGCCATTTTGTGTCTATGCCTCACAGCATAAACAGGAGTTTGGTTTTTATGAAGGTTTGGTATTTATATAAAAGAGATATTTCATATGTATTGTTCTTTCTCAAGAACAACTGTATCATACACCCATTTTGCACCCATTTCCAATACATAAAACCGTGTTTATAATAACAAAAAGTTATTGTTGGGCAACATTTATTCACTATGACAACAAAGTACGGACAGAATACACAAAAAAACTGATGTATTCTGTCCGTACACAATGCTTAATGTATAGAACGATTCTGACTTTGTTATAAAAATCTCAGAGATTTCATGCAATTATACCAGTTCCAGTACAACCTCCATCGCCGCATCACCCTTGCGCGGACCGATCTTAACAATTCTGGTATAACCACCCTGACGATCTTTATACTTCGGCGCAATCTCCGTAAATAATTTATCCGGGAGATCGACCTTCTTCGTCTCTCTCTTCTTGTCACCCTTCTCAACAACCGGATAGAAAACCTTCAGCATCTGTCTTCTGGCATGAAGTCTGGAAGGAAGATCCTTTTTAATCGTCTTGTCAACCTCGTCATAAACGGTGACTCTCTTACCATCCACAACTTCTTTGACTCTCTTGCCGTCCTTATCCTTGCGGGCAACCTTCGCCTTTACGGTTACTTCTTCGTAATTGTCAGCCTCTTTGATAGCCAGCGCGATCATTTTCTCTGCAAGCTTGCGGACCTCTTTCGCTCTCGCCTCGGTAGTAATGATCTTTCCATGATAGAGTAAAGCAGTTACCTGACTGCGCAGCATCGCTTTTCTCTGATCGGATGTTCTGCCTAATTTACGATATTTTGCCATTTTATAATCCTCCGTTCTGTGGTACATCTGTCAGCGCCTGCGGTCTTATCCGTCAGATGCCCGCACGATCGTCCGTGCGGAATTCCTCCACTGATTTTGATTCTCATTTTCATCAAAGCAGGGCATCGCTCATCGGACCTATACACCCTGTCTGAATAGTTACAATTATCTTACTCTTCGCTCTGGTTCAGCTGCAGCCCCAGTTCTTTTAACTTCGCCAGCACTTCCTCCAGAGACTTACGTCCCAGATTACGCACCTTCATCATATCCTCCGGTGTACAGTTCGTCAACTCCTCCACGGTATTGATGCCCGCGCGCTTCAGGCAGTTATATGAGCGCACCGACAGTTCCAGCGCATCGAGGTTCATCTCCAGAACCTTTTCTTTCGCGGTGTCTTCCTTCTCAATCAT
>JAJQFQ010000159.1 GCA_021201035.1 Clostridiales bacterium | reverse complement strand
TGTACAATTTATTCAAAAAATCCCATTTTCCTCTTGACTTTTTATTTGCAGGCTGTTTTATTGTGCTTATTTATTTTGATTTTTGCGAGGAGATATAGGAGAATATACTGGTAGAATGGAAAATATTGTGTTAATATAAAAATGCTGTTGACTCTTTCCAGTAGGGAGGAGGTGATTCTTTATGGATGATATAGCCTTAGCTTTCGTTATTTCCATCGCTGCAAGTGTAGTTGGCTACTACATATGCAAATGGTTGGATGGAGATGAGTAGACAGCAACAGCCTGAACGGATTAGCTCACCGCAACGAGCAAGAACCCCCAGAGGTTGCGCCCTCTGGGGGTTTGTTTTGTCCTTTATGGACCGCCTTAGCTTTCGTTTGGCTGATATTATCTTATGCCATTATTAAAAAAAAGTCAATAGTTTTGTGTCTGACTTATCTACTGCAGCAGCGTATCCATAAGCATTGCATATACCTCACCATTTTCTTTTTCCCAGTTAGCGCAGATCGCCCTGGCCTGCTCCTTTGTCTGTACCCGCAAAGACAGATCAAGAACGGGAATTTCCAGATTCCTGATATGGCAGTGAACCTGATAACCGCCGCCGACAGCTTTATCATAATCTGCGTATATGGCAGTTTCCTGTTTTAGTTCATAATGATGCTCTGTGAAATAGATGCTTATATCTTCTTTAATCTCATCGGAAATCTTATCATGGAAGATCCGTAGGGTTTCCCGTCCTTCTTCCGTGATGCGGTATCGGGTATTGCTGTGTGTGGATTCAGCCGTGATCAGTTCAGAGGAGAGCAGATCCGCAATCGTCTGCTGTACCGTGAAATAATTCGTATAGTCTTTTTCCAGAATAAAATTCGTTATCTGTGTGTTGGTCAGCGGAAATTCAACTTTACTGAGCATATACAGAATAATCACGCGGTACATGGTATTCAGATCGGCCATAGTCCCCTCCATCTTTTATTTCCTGATATTTGCCTTTACGGCAGCTGCAACCGCGTCCTTTACACGCGGATCAAAGGCTTCCGGCATGATATAATCTTCATTCAGATCTTCGTCACTGATCAGTCCTGCAATGGCCTGGGCAGCCGCCAGCTTCATTTCCTCTGTGATCTGCTCGGCGCGTCCCTCGAGAGCTCCCTTGAAAATGCCGGGGAAAGCGATCACGTTGTTGACCTGATTCGGGAAGTCGCTGCGTCCGGTGCCGACGACTCTGGCGCCCGCTGCTTTGGCCAGATCCGGCATAATCTCCGGAGTCGGATTGGATATGGCAAAGATGATAGCGTCTTTGTTCATGGAGCGCACCATATCCTGCGACACGATACCCGGGGCGGACACGCCGATAAAGATGTCTGCGCCGACCATGGCGTCTGCGAGTGTGCCGTGTTTGTTTTCCAGATTGGTGACTTCACACATTTCTTTTTTGATCCAGTTCAGGTTCGGATTGTCCCTGGCGACAATGCCCTTGCTGTCGCAGAGAATGGCGTGTTTAAAACCGTATTTTAATAAAAGCTTTGTGATGGCGATACCGGCGGAACCGGCTCCGTTTACCACGATACGGCAGTCTTCTTTTTTCTTGCCGGTCACTTTCAATGCATTAATGATGCCTGCGAGGACAACGATCGCCGTGCCGTGCTGGTCGTCATGGAAGACAGGAATCTTCAGCATGGATTTTAAGCGTTCCTCAATTTCAAAACAACGCGGAGCGGAAATGTCCTCCAGATTGATGCCGCCGAAGGTAGGAGCGATGGCAGCCACTGTCTGAACAATCTCATCGGTGTCCTGTGTGTCGAGGACGATCGGGATGGCGTTGACGTCGCCGAATTCCTTAAACAGAACACATTTTCCTTCCATGACAGGCATCGCTGCCAGAGCGCCGATATTGCCGAGACCGAGAACGGCACTACCGTCAGAGATGACTGCGACGGTATTGGCTTTCATGGTGTAAGTGTAAGCTTCCTCCGGGTTTTTGGCGATTACACGGCAGGGTTCCGCAACACCGGGCGTGTAGGCGATGGACAGATCCTCGCGGGTGTTGACGGGAGCTTTCGGAACTGTGTTTAATTTTCCACCCCATTCTTTATGTAAAATCAGTGCTTTTTCATTTAAATCCATAGTATAGTTCTCCTTTGCTTTTTTCAATGCTACTATCATACCATTGTTAAAAATACAAATCAAGGGAATCTAAAAAAGTGGTGGCTGATGTGAAAAAAGTTGAATATTATGCATGAAATCCGGAGGAATCAGGCAAGGGTGAATAAATATAAGAAAATCCTTGACATCTGTGCAGATTGTGTTAAAGTGGTAGCTGATGATAGTTTAGGATGAAGAGTGGGTGTGAGCCCACTCTTCGTTATTGTATGCGCAGGAGTGAGAGAATGACAAAGAGAGAGAATTATGAGTCGCGCACGGAGGCTCTTTTGTTACCGCTGATGGATGAGTTCGGTTTTGAACTGGTCGATGTAGAGTATGTAAAAGAAGGCGGTTCCTGGTATCTGCGTGCTTATATAGATAAAGAAGGAGGCATCACGGTCAATGACTGCGAGGCGGTTTCCCGCAGGATGAATGATCTTCTGGATGAAGAAGATTTCATTGACGAAGCCTATATTTTTGAAGTGAGTTCTCCGGGACTCGGACGTCCGCTGAAAAAGAAAAAAGATTATGTCCGGAGCATGGGGAAGGAACTTGAGATCCGGACCTATCGTGCGATTGACCGAAAAAAGGAATTTTTCGGAATCCTGAAGGCATATACGGAGGACACGGTAACCATTCTTTCCGGTGAGGAAGAGCTTACATTTGAAAAAAAGGATATTGCGCTTATCAGACTGGCATTTGACTTTTGAAACAATCATAAGGAGGAAGAAAAGAAATGGCAAAGACCAGCAAAAATAACAAACAGACGGACAGTAGTGAATTGTTGGCGGCACTGACCATTCTGGAAAAAGAAAAAAATATCAGCAAAGAAGTAATGCTGGAGGCGATTGAAAATTCTCTGATCACAGCCTGCAAAAACCATTTCGGAAAGGCGGATAATGTAAAAGTTGAGATTAATCCGGACACCTGCGATATCCGTGTATATGCGGAAAAAACAGTTGTTGAAGAAGTGGAGGATCCTGTTCTGGAGATCAGTCTGGCAGAGGCGAGGATGCGGGATGACAGATATGATGTCGGAGATATTGTCCGTGTGGAGATTGAATCGAAGGGATTCGGCCGGATTGCCACGCAGAACGCAAAAAATGTGATCCTGCAGAAGGTCCGCGAGGAAGAACGCAAGATTATATATGATCAGTTCTACGGCAAATCCAGAGATGTTGTGACCGGTATCGTACAGCGTTACATCGGAAAAAATGTCAGCATCAATCTCGGGAAGGCTGATGCGCTTCTGAGTGAGAATGAGATGATCAAGGGCGAGACCTTTGAGCCCACACAGCGGGTAAAAGTATATATTCTGGATGTGAAGGCAACCAGCAAGGGACCGAAGATTCTGGTTTCCCGTACACATCCGGAGTTAGTGAAGCGTTTATTTGAGGAAGAGGTAACAGAGGTCCGGGATGGAATTGTTGAAATTAAAAGTATTTCCCGTGAGGCCGGCAGCCGAACAAAGATGGCGGTCTGGTCAAAGGATCCGGATGTGGATCCGGTCGGCGCCTGTGTCGGAATCAACGGCTCACGTGTCAATGCCATTGTGGATATTTTAAATGGTGAGAAGATCGATATTATTAACTGGGATGAAAATGCGGCTCTTCTGATTCAGAACGCGCTCAGCCCCGCGAAGGTGATTTCCGTGATCGCGGACAGTGAGGAGAAGACTGCGAAAGTGATCGTTCCGGATTATCAGTTATCTCTGGCCATCGGCAAAGAGGGACAGAATGTGCGGCTCGCTGCCCGCCTGACCGGTTTTAAAATTGACATCAAGAGTGAAACACAGGCCCGGGAAGCAGGTGATTTCATGGATTATGAGACCGAGTATGAGGATTACGACGAGTACGAGGAGGATTACACAGATTATGATGAAACATCCGGAGAAGCGGATGATTATATAGATGACGGTTATGCGGATGAAACATATTCTGATGAGAATTATCCCGATGAGACATACTCTGATGAGGATTATCCCGATGAAACATATTCTGATGAGGGTTATTCCGATGTAAATGATTCGGATAAAGTGTATTCAGACGGAGACTATTCGGATGAAGAATATGCGGATGATCCGGATGAGATATATTCCGATGACAGATACTCAGATGAGTATGATCGGAATGAAGAATTCCCCGATGAATATGATGATGAGTACTATCAGAAACACGGGGAAGGAAACGAAGATGAGTAAGAAAATACCGGTGCGCATGTGTGTCGGCTGCCGGGAGATGAAAGATAAAAAAGAGATGATTCGCGTTGTACGGCTGCAGGACGGAAAATTT
>JAJQFQ010000214.1 GCA_021201035.1 Clostridiales bacterium | reverse complement strand
TAAAGGGCATGTGGAATTTACTCTTGCACTAGAATTTACTTTTTCAATTCAGCATGTTTTAATGAAAGTTCGAAACCGTGAAGATACTGAACAGTTACGAAAGTTCTGATATGTAGAAACTCCCTGTACTGCTTATCCTTACAGCACAGGGAGTTTCGATATAATATTTCTTAAGTCATAAAGTCATGTTTATTTTATTTATTAGCGATAGCCTTCTGAATCTCTTCAGTCAGCAGAGGTACGATCTTGTTCAGGTCGCCAACGATACCATAATCCGCCACATCAAAGATCGGCGCATCCTCATCCTTATTGATCGCGATGATGATATCTGCCTCCTCCATGCCGGCCACATGCTGAATGGCGCCGGAAATACCGATCGCAAAGTATACATTCGGGCGGACGGTCTTGCCGGTCTGTCCTACCTGCAGATCTTTCGGCTTCCAGCCGCTGTCAACAACCGCACGGGAGCAGGATACTGTTCCGCCTACAACCGCAGCCAGATCCTCTAAGATCTTGAAGTTCTCCGGAGAGCCGACGCCGCGGCCGCCGGATACCAGAATCTTGGCATCCTGAATATCTACAACATCCGCCACATTCTTGACAATATCAAGAATCTCTACATACTTGTTATCCGGAGTAAATCCGGGATTATACTCAACCACTTCCGCTTTTGCATCGGCGACAGGCTCATTTTTCTGCATAACGCCCGGACGTACGGTCGCCATCTGCGGACGGTTATCCGGACACGCAATCGTTGCGATTGTGTTGCCGCCGAACGCGGGACGGGTCATGAGCAGCTGATTATGCTTCTGCTCTTTGCCCGGCATAGCTACGAGCGGGAAATCACCGATATCCAAAGAAGTACAGTCAGCAGTCAGACCGGTCTGTACACGGGCGGATACACGGGGGCCGAGATCACGGCCGATTGCCGTAGCACCCACCAGCATAATCTCCGGCTTAAACTCATTGATCACGGAAGCCAGCGCATGTGTATACGGCTCCGTACGATATACTTCCAGCTCCTTATCGTCAACAACGATGACTTTATCGGCGCCGTAAACAGCCAGCTGATCCGCAAGGCCCTTAACATTGTAGCCGATCAGAACTGCGGCCACCTTCTGTCCCAGATCGTTTGCAAGGTCTTTTGCCTTGCCCAGTAACTCCAACGCGATCGGACTGATTTCATTATCTACCTGCTGAGCGAATACAAATACATCTTTGTACTGCTCGATTAAGGATTGTTCCATTGCTGCCATTGTTCATCTCTCCTTTCTCTTAAAGACCGCACACATGCTTCTCTGTCATCTTGCCGATCAGGTAAGCAACAGACTCTTCTGTGTCAAGGTTTACTTTTTCTCCGGCGCCCTTGCGGACTTTATCGGATGCTTTTGCAATCTTGGTCGGAGAACCGGAAAGGCCGATATTGGAATCATCCAGGCCAACCAGGTCTGCTCTGCCCCATGTGGTAATCTCAGCCTCACACGCGTCAAAAATGCCGCCCGGTGTCATATATCTGGGCTCATTCAGCTCGGAAAGGCAGGTAATCAGGCAGGGCATCTGTGCCTTTACAATGTGATATCTGTCGTCATACTGGCGCTGAACAACCACGGAATCACCCTCGATCTTGATATCCTGTGCATAAGAAATCACCGGAATATCCAGATGTTCGGAAATCTGCGGGCCAACCTGAGCAGTATCACCGTCAATTGCCTGACGGCCGGTGATGATCAGGTCATAGTCTAATTTACGGATACCTGCAGCGATCGTGGAAGATGTTGCCCATGTATCAGCGCCGCCGAGTACACGATCCGTGATCAGAACGCCCTTATCAGCTCCCATGGCCATGGCCTCGCGAAGCACATCCGTAGCCTTAGGCAGACCCATGGTCACAACGGTCACTTCCGCACCATACTGGTCTTTTAATCTCAGAGCCGCCTCTACGCCTGCCTTGTCATCCGGGTTCATAATCGTCAGCATCGCCGCTCTGTTCAGGGTTCCGTCCGGGTTAAACTGAACGCCGCCCGCCGTATCAGGTACCTGTTTTATACAAACAATAACTTTCATGAATTCATTCCTCCTACTTCAACAGACTGCCGGAAATAACCATACGCTGAACCTCACTGGTTCCCTCGTAGATCTCCGTGATCTTGGCATCGCGCATCATGCGCTCCACATCGTACTCTCTGATATAACCGTAGCCGCCGTGCAGCTGAACACACTTGGTTGTAACCTCCATGGCAACCTCAGCCGCCATCAGCTTCGCCTTCGCGGCCTCAACAGAATAGGAGACCTTGGCACCCGCCTGATATTCATCCTTCTTAAGAGCCGCCTTATATACCATCAACTGTGCTGCCTCAACCTTTGTCGCAAGATCAGCCAGCACAAACTGTGTATTCTGGAACTGAGCGATGCTTCTGCCGAACTGCTTTCTCTCTTTTACATAAGCGATGGTCGCCTCCAGCGCGCCCTCCGCCAGGCCAAGTGCCTGAGCGGCAATACCGATACGTCCGCCGTCAAGAGTATGCATTGCAATACCGAAGCCTTTGCCCTTCTGTCCGAGGAGATTCTCCTTCGGGATACGGCAATCCGTGAAGATCAGCTCATAGGTAGAAGAACCGCGGATACCCATCTTCTTTTCCTTCACGCCGAAGGTGAAGCCCGGTGTGCCCTTCTCAACAATGAACGCAGATATCTCTTTCTGCATTCTGCCGCGCTTCTCAACCTTGCCGGTCACTGCGATCACAATATAAACGTCCGCCTCTTTACCATTAGTGATAAAGCACTTGGAGCCGTTGATTACCCACTCATCGCCGTCCAGAACTGCCTTCGTCTGCTGTCCCTGTGCGTCAGTACCGGCGCCCGGCTCCGTCAGGCCGAATGCGCCCAGTTTCTTTCCGGAAGCGAGATCCGGGATGTATTTTTCCTTCTGCTCCTTTGTACCATAGGTAAGGATCGGGTCGATGCACAGAGAGGTATGAGCGGAAACAATAACACCTGTAGTACCGCAAACCTTAGATAACTCCTCCACACACATCGCATATGTCAGGATATCACAGCCCTGTCCGCCGTACTCTTTCGGAACGGGAATTCCCAGAAAGCCGTATTTTGCCATCTTCTCAACGGTCTCCCTCGGGAATCTTTCCTCCTCATCCACTTCCTGAGCAAGAGGTTTTACTTCAGTCTCAGCGAATTCTTTGAAAAGGCTTCTGGCTATTTCGTGTTTCTTACTTAATCCGAATTCCATTTTTAATTCCTCCACTTATATTCTGTTTACTTGCTATAGTCATAAAAACCAATACCGGTCTTGCAGCCGAGCTTGCCCGCGCGAACCATCTTCCGAAGCAGCGGCGCCGGACGGTATTTCGGATCGCCGGTCTCCGAATAAATCACCTCCATAATCGCAAGGCAGATATCCAGACCAATGTAATCACCGAGCTGAAGCGGTCCCATCGGATGATTAGCACCCAGCTTCATGGCCGCATCGATATCCTCTACGCTGGCAACACCCGCTTCGAGCACGCATATACCCTCGTTGATCATCGGAACAAGGATACGGTTTACAACAAAGCCGGCAGCCTCATTCACCTGAACCGGCGTCTTGCCGATTGCTTTGGAAATCTCGACAATCTGATCGCGAAGCTCGTCCGGTGTGTTCTCGCCCTGGATTACCTCAATCAGCTTCATAACCGGAGCCGGATTAAAGAAATGCATACCGATCACCGGGCGATCCAGGCCCGCGCCGATCTCTGTAATTGAAAGGGAAGATGTGTTTGTCGCAAAAATACAGCCGGCCGGAACGATGTCCTGCAGTTCCTTAAACGTCTGCTTTTTCACATCCATCACTTCCAGCGCAGCCTCCACGATCAGATCCGCCTCTGTACAGATATCCTTTGTACCGGTGGTAATCTTTGCCAGAATAGCATCGGCCGCAGCCTGCTCCATCTTGCCTTTCGCGATCCTCTTTTCAAATCCCTTTGCGATCTTTTTCTTGCCGTTTGCCGCAAACTCATCATTGATATCACACAGATATACTTCATATCCTTCCGTCTGTGCAAAAGCCTGTGCAATACCCGAACCCATGGTGCCGGCACCGATAACTCCAACTTTCATTAAAATAATCCTCCTTCATAAAAATAAATAACCAGCTGTCATCAATATCTCAAAACCGATTGTATCTCTCCGAAAATGTCAACAATCAGTTTTTGGGCATCTTCGTTATAATTTTAACTAATCTTTGTCTGAAAAAAGCTCCGTCTGGCGGAGCTTTTTTCTAAACAAATGAAAAGCATACCGGATTCACGTCAGCTATGTATACCAATGTATAATCCAAAAGAGAGAATTAAGCTTCTTTCTTAACAATGGTCGCGCAGCCCATGCCACCGCCGATACACAGAGTAGCAAGTCCGTATGTAACGTCTCTCTTCTGCATTGCATGCAGC
>JAJQFQ010000151.1 GCA_021201035.1 Clostridiales bacterium | reverse complement strand
GACTTATTTCCACCGGGAGTTGAGAGAGTGGAATTTAAAATTTCATTTTTCGTTTCGTTCTTTGATAACTGAACAGGCTTTACACCTTCCAACAAAACCGCTATAATGATTCTATCTTTAAATCAGAGAGGCGGTGACATAAATGAAAGTGAGTGAATATATGCCAACAGACATGCAATACAAAGACGGTCTGCGAAAAGACAAAATCATAAACGATCTGATTATCGAGACTCTGAAAGAAGGCAATGTTGAAAAAGCATTGGAATATCTTGAAGCGAACAATGCCCGCATCGAAAAAGCATTAGAAGACTGATATCCCTTATTATGTAACTGACAAAACGGTGTAAAGCCTGCTGAGTGATCAGGATTTACACCGTTTATTTTTCTTCCCTGTTTTAATATGTATCATCATTCACATCAGCAGCCGCAGCGCCTGCACCGCCGTCATAATCGCCGCTTCAGTATCATGCACCACCGGGTTTTCCAGTCCCAGTCGTTCCCGCTCCTGGTTCGCCACCGTCAGGAAAACGGAACCGACGCGGACGCCCAGATGTGCAGCAACAACAAACAGGGCGGCGGACTCCATCTCCGAAGCCAGACAGCCCAACTGTTTCCACGCTTCCCACTTCTGTGTCAATTCATATCCGACCGGCATGATCTCCGGTTCATGCTGTCCGTAGAAAGAATCCTTGCACTGCACGACGCCGACATGCGCCGCGTAACCAAGATCACATGCCGCCTGTGAAAGTGCCTGTACAATCCTGAAATCAGCAACCGCCGGAAACTCGATCGGTGCATATTCACGGCTTGTGCCCTCCATCCGGACCGCACCGGAGGCAATCACCAGATCGCCGCTTTTTACCTGTTTTTGCATGCCGCCGCAGGTACCCACACGGATAAACGTTTCCGCACCGCAGCGAACCAGTTCCTCCATGGCAATGGCGGCCGACGGCCCTCCGATTCCCGTAGATGTCACACTGACCTTCACGCCGTCCAGATACCCGGTATATGTCGTAAATTCCCTCACATCCGCCACGAGACGGGCTTCATCAAAATGTGACGCAATCTTTTCGCAGCGCTTCGGATCTCCCGGAAAGATGACATATTTGCCCACATCGCCGTCCCGTATACCGAGATGATACTGCATACCGTTTTCTGAATACTTCATGGAAGACCTCCTATGCATAACACTATTTATTCCAAAGTGTAGTATAAAATATCCGCATTTTGACAATACCGCATGGCATTCCGGACAGCTCACGCACTACTTTCCCCCGCGATGATCAGCCCCGGTCGGATCACAAACCACTTCCCCCGTGATGATCGACCCCAGTCAGATCACAAATCACTTCTCCCGCGATGATCAGGCCCGCCGCAGCCGGTACGAATGCATTGCTTCCCGGCACCTGACGGCGCTGTGTACAATTTCGCATTGTCCCCGGCGGACAGATACAATGACTCTTGCAGCTGTTTTCCATGTCCTCCGCAGGCTGTATGGCCGGCTCCCTGGAGTAAACAACCTTTAGCTTTTGAATACCGCGCTTTTTCAGTTCCCGGCGCATCACACGCGCCAACGGACAGATGCTCGTCTCATAGATATCTGCCACCTCAAATGCAGACGCATCCATCTTATTCCCAGCGCCCATACAACTGATGATGGGCGTACCGGAACGTTCCGCCTGCATCACCAGCGCAATCTTGCCTGTCACCGTGTCGATT
Source organism: Clostridiales bacterium (assembly GCA_021201035.1). Taxonomy (GTDB): domain Bacteria; phylum Bacillota; class Clostridia; order Lachnospirales; family Lachnospiraceae; genus Eubacterium_I. Next base: position 2,801 of record JAJQFQ010000151.1, on the reverse strand, counting down.
GCATCCACGACATAATCATATGAGGAAAAATCAAACTGTTCCGCCGTATCCGGCATATAAAACATTTTATAAGTATGAACCACTGCATCCGGATTGATGGAGAGAATGCGTTCTTTTGCCACATCTACTTTATACTGCCCGACCGTCTGCCGCGTCGCCAGAATCTGACGGTTCAGATTTGTCAGGCAGACCCGGTCATCATCGATCAGATCCAGTGTTCCGACGCCGCTTCTCGCCAGTGCCTCCACAGTGTAGCCGCCCACGCCGCCGATACCGAACACGGCGACTCGCGCATTAAAAATCTTTTCCATCCGCTCCCTGCCAAGCAGCAGTTCCGTTCTGGAAAATTGATCAAGCATATAGCATTCCCCCACATCATTTTCTTCTAAGTAATAAAGTATCGCTTGCGACAGGTCTGCCCTGTGGGTACTTTGCGCACGAGCGGTTGCATCAGCAATATTTCCGCTGTCCTCATCCACAACCGTCATTTGCCTACGGCTGCCCAGGAACAACCTTCCGCCCGATTGCCGTCAGCATCTCCCTGTCACTCCGGATATCCGAACCCGTGGTCGTCAGCATATTCCCCGTAATCGTCGCGCTGGCTCCGCTGAAAAACGCATTCTTCCCTGTCTCAGAAAGCAGCGCCCTGCCCGCAGCCAGACGGATATCCGCCTCCGGATTCATGTAACGGAAAAACGCAATCGTTCTGAGGATGTCCTCTTCCTCCAACTGCTCTCTTCCCTCCATCGGCGTACCCGGAATCGGCATGAGCGCGTTGATCGGAATGGATATCACATGAAGCTCCGACAGACTGACCGCCATATCCAGACGATCCTCCCATGTCTCACCCATGCCGATAATGCCGCCGGAGCAGACCTGCATCCCCGCTTCCTGCGCCCGCCGGATTGTCTCAATCTTATCATCATATGTATGCGTTGTACAGATATAAGGGAAAAATCTGCGGGATGTCTCAATGTTTGCGTGATAATGAGTCACCCCTGCCTCCCGCAATCTGCAAAACTGTTCCGCCGTGAGCAGTCCGTGAGAAGCGCAAAGGCTCAGCGTACATTGCCGGTTCAACTCCGTATAAGCATGAATGGCCTTCTCAAAATCACGGTCGGAAAGACGCCTTCCCGAAGTCACAATAGAAAAACGGTCCACACCCTCGCGCTCATTCGCCAGCGCCTCCCGCACGATACATTCCGCGGGCAAAAACGCACACTCCTCAATTCCCGTATGATTGTGACAGGACTGCGCGCAATATTTACAATCCTCGCTGCATTGACCGCTTTTCCCGTTGATAATCGTGCAGAGATCCACCTTGTCTCCGCGAAAATACGCGCGTATCCGGTCCGCTCCCCGGCAAAGTTCACCCAGAGGGCAATCAATAAACCCAGACAGATCATCCTCCCGTGTCAGCCGTCTCCCGTCTATAATTTCATTTGTCAGAGCTGATACATTCATTTTTTCCTTCCTTCCATGTCGTTGTTATCACAACCTCATCCGTTCGCCGTCATCTGACACCCTGTTTCCGGCGTCACCGGAATTTCTGTGTCAAACCGCAATTGTTAATATATTTAATTCGAATGTGGTTAACATTCATTTCCTATTATAATTGTAGGAATCCTATTTTGCAAGGAAAGAGTGAATGTATAAACAAATTTTTTATGATTTTGGCAATAAACGGGTATGATACTTCTCACTCCTTCGCCTTTCACGCAGGATAGCCTTCACCATTGTAATATTCCGACGGAAAATCCATCATATCAAAGACACTATCATTTTAACAAGCAGACAAATACACAGAACCAGCAGAATCGTCCCTGTCACCAGACTGGTCTTTCTCGTTTCCATTTTATTGGCAAATTTCGAAGAAATCCATGCTGCGATAAACGTAAAAATGCAGCAGAGAACAAGTGCGGGAATATAGTCCTGCATATCCCCGAAATAACAATGTGACACCGCCCCTATAAGCGCAGTAAAAATCATGATGAACACGCCGGTACCGACCGCCGTCTTCACCTCGTAGCCCAGAATAATCGTCAGACCGAACAGCATCATCATCCCGCCGCCGGCTCCGACGAACCCGCACCAGAAGCCGATATAGCAGCCGACACCGATGGCAAGCGCCCGTTTCATCCAGTCCCACTGCATAAAAAAGGAAAGAAAATTCTTCCCCTCCTTTCCCTTTGCGCTCCGCAAAAAACGCAGTCCGCAGATAAGCGAGAGGACAACAGAAATCCACCCCATCTCCGTATCCGGAAGATACTGGGAGAAATAACTGCCGACAAAAGTCATGATCAGCACAAACGCAAGCATAATCAATCCGTTTTTCACATCGATCTGTTTTCGGTATTCATAAGCGGAAAAGGCAGCCGCCAGTACGTCCGCCGCAAGACCGATGCCGATCGCCTCATACCACGGAACGCCGAGCAATGCAATCAGAATGGGGGCAATGATCGTCGCCGCCGAAACGCTGGCAAAGCCGATCTCAATACCTGCGACCACTCCGGCAAACAGGCAGACAAAAAATACTTGTGTCATAATGTCGTCCCCCACTTCCATACGGATTTCAAATCCAATCCGGTCATCTCCGCGGTTTTCGCTACGTCCTCATCAAAGTAGCGCTCCAGAAAGATACGTGTTTCGGGCAATAATTCTGCTCCGTCCGTGTCCGGAACCAGCGTTTTTTCACGAAGCCGGTCATAATATCCGCGAAAACAGCGATTAAAAATCGGATGCCCGGGTTTCATGGCACACAGGTCATAATAGAAATAATTCCGCCCCTTGATAATCTTTAA
>JAJQFQ010000060.1 GCA_021201035.1 Clostridiales bacterium | reverse complement strand
CGGCGTTCCGTATAAAATCAGAGGCGTATATTCCCTCGAATGATCGGTGGACGGTGTTCCCGGGTCACAGCCGTGATCTGCCGTGATCATCAGAATATCCTCCGGCCGCATTTTCGCCATGATCTCAGGAAGTCTTTCATCGAAATAAGACAGCGCCTTCGCATAGCCGTTCGTATCATTTCGATGTCCGTAAAGCATATCGAAATCTACAAGATTTACAAAGCACAGTCCCTCAAAATCCCGTTCCATATATTCCAGTGTCCGGTCGATCCCCTCAGCATTACCGGACGTCCGGACAAACTCCGTGATTCCTTTTCCCGCGAAAATATCATTAATCTTCCCGACGCCGATCACAGAATATCCTGCCTCCTTCATCTGGTCAAGCATGGTATCCTTCGGCGGAAGCAGTGAATAATCATGCCGACGGGCCGTACGTACAAAATGCCCCGGTTCTCCGACAAACGGCCGGGCAATCACTCTCCCGACACCATATTCGCCTGTCAGCATCGCCCGCGCCATCTCACAATATTCATAGAGCTGCGGCACCGGAACAATCTCCTCATGCGCAGCAATCTGAAATACGGAATCCGCAGATGTATAGACAATCAGCGCCCCCGTCTCCATATGCGTTCTTCCATAATCCTCAATGACTGCAGTACCCGAATAAGGTCTGTTGCACAGCACTTTTCTTCCGGTCAGACGTTCAAATTCCGCAATGACTTCCAGCGGGAAGCCATCCGGAAAGACCGGCATCGGTTTCTCTGAAACCAGACCGGCAATCTCCCAGTGTCCGGTCGTCGTATCCTTCCCGGCGGAACGCTCTGTCATGCGGGCATATGATCCGACAGGCGCCCCTGAAGTCACAGATATCCCTCCCGCGCATGCATTTATCTCCGTTGGTGCATTCGCTCCAATATCCTGCATAGTATCCGATGCACCCGATTCGATATTCTGTGCATCCTCTGATACGCCCGTTTCTGCACGCTTCACATATTCCGGTGAATTTACTCCGTCCAAATGAAACAACCCCATCCTGCTCATATTCGGCATGGAAAAAAACGGGCTTTTCAAAACAGACCTCAACGTATTGCTTCCCGTGTCACCGTAATCAGCCGCATCAGGCATCTCACCGATGCCGAAGCTGTCCAGAACAATCAAAAAAATACGCTTCATACACAATACCTTCTTTCTGAAACACAGGTCATCCGGTCATGCAAACGCATCCGTCTGATCCTCTGTAAATACCAGGTTCATTCTAACCATTATTATATATCCGGTCACACGGGAAATCAAGCTCATCGATATCTCAACGATTCTGTTTTCTCTGCCAGGCTCACCAATCACAACAATTCTTTTTTCCAGCCGACATAGCATAACAAACACTGCTCCATACCACACAATTCAAACCCAACCGGTTCAAGCCTGCCGCCTCAGGAATCCGCCGTCTCCGAAATCGGCGTGATCACGATATTTTCCGCACTGATTCCTGTTTTTCTCTTCACAATATCCTCCACCTGCGCCCGTTTCGCGTCCGTCACATCACCCATATTCAGCACAACATCCGCACTGTCATCCGTAATGCTCACCACTACATCAGTAAAACCCTTCGCCTGCAGCAAAAGCTCCGCCGCGTTTTCGCGCTCCGCCACATCCGTCATGGCGACCATCGCATCCACAGCATCCTGTTTCTGTGCGTCCGAAAGCGATGTACTATTAATAATCTCCAGCAAAGTCTCTTTATTTTTAGACCTCACCTGTTCCCGGTTTAATTTTACCTCCGACGCAAAATCCACCGTCGTTCCGGCCGATGTCAGAACCGTCTCACCGGCATCGGAAACATCCGTCTCCGAAGTCTCAGATGCCTCACCCGAGCTCCCGCCTTCTCCCTCATCAGCCGCATCCTCTGCCGCATCCCCCGACTCGTCGGTATCTGCTGTCCCGTTTTCCGAATCACTTCCCCCCGTGTTTTCTGCAGATGCCGTTTCCGTATCAGCCTCTGTATCCGTAAAAATCTCCGCTACACTGTCCTCATCGGAAATTTCATATGTATCCGCCGCCTCATCGGAAGCTGTTGTCACAGACTCATCCGTTGCATTCGTCTGCATATAGCTGACATAGCCTGCCACAGCGATCATAAGCGCCAGCGCCGTAATGATAATCTGGTTTTTTCGAAATATTTTTTTCAATCTGATTCCTCCTGTCCGTCAACCATCTTAACTACCTTTATTTTATGAGCCTCCAGCCCGAATAATGCTTCCACCGCCTCAGAAATATTCATGGCCACCGCCGTATCGTTCCCTCCCTCCGCGATGACAAGCACGCCCTCGATCGTCGGTGCAATTTCTTTACTGATCAACGGATCTCCCTCGTCGGAATCCGAAGCATACACTGTCTCCTCACTGCTCTCCAGCTGACTGTTTGAAGTAATACTTCCGTCAGCAGATTCCGTATCCTGAAGATTTTCCGAGTAAGTCACATCCTTTTCCACGACCGTCTCCCCTCCATCCTGAAACGTGATCATCACCTGAACCGTTCCGACCCCTTCCATTCGGGACAACGCTTTCTCCAGCCTTTCCTCCAGTTCCGTCTGATAATCTGAAGTACTGATTTCTGCTGCGCTCCCTTCTCCGGTTTTTTCCTCATCTTCGTCCGCACCGGAAGATGAGCCCCCGCAGTTCGCGGGAAGTGCAATCACCAGCAGCAAAATTCCTGCCAGAAATAAAATCAGCCATTGATCCTTCTTCCACTTTTTCCATTTCTTCTGCCTGATAAAATCCATGAATTCCTTCACGAGAATACAAACACCTCCGCCGCTCTCTCTTAGCCCCAAAATCTCCGTTTTTCACTCTCCCGGCGCAGTTCCATCCGATTCCGATACCTCAATTGCATATTCTTCCAGAAGCTCCTGCTGCCTCTTTTCCATTTCCGACAGATCCATCTCCTCATCCGATTCCATCGATTCTTCCAGTTCTGTGATCCGCGAAATCACCGTTTCCTCCCAGTTCCCGTTTCCGATCAAAGAACACACCGGCTGCAGTACTGCTGCCGCAAAAATCAGCCCGGCAAAAAATTTTACATATCCGCGATAACTTTTTTTCGGCAGAATCTGAAGCAGCAATGTCAGAAAAATCATCAGATAAATCATCTGCCGTATCCAATTCATCCCCTGTGACAGCATCTCTTTACCTCCTCACGATTAACTGATCATTTCACCGCCGTAACCACAACGGCAATAGTAATCAGGAACAACAGAACACCTGTCAGCAGCGCGCGAAACAGCAGATTCGCGCCCTCCGCTACGCTGTCAATACACCCGCAGACCTGCGTATCCGCAAATGGCTGCACGATTGATCCGGCCAACCGGTACATCAATTCAAATGCAAGTATTTTTACAATCGGCTGCAACGCAATACACAGCAGCACCACCATCGCCGCCACACCCACGCCATTTTTGATCACCACTGCCGCCCCCAGAAAAATACTGCTCGCGGCTTCCGTGACACCGCCCAGACCCGGAATCATCCCCAGCGCCTTCGTAACTGACATTTTTTTCAGATTATCAACCGATGGGGCAATCATATTTTCAATCACATTCATACCGGTCACTCCCGCCAGCATAACACGAAAGCTCCACAGGATCACTGTTTTCAGCAACGCCGTAAACCTTGAGATCATTTTTTCTCCGGTAAGAGAATTCAGCATCTGTAAAATCACAAAGATATGTATACAGGGTACAATAACAGACGCCAACAGCCGTTCTACCAGATAAATCACCACAATCGTAATCTGATAAAAAGCAGCCGCCGTTGTCCGGGCAGAAGAAAAAACCATTGTCATACAGAAGGCCGGTATCATCGCCCGCATCACCTCCACAGTCTGATCCATCACCCGTAAAAACAAATCGGAAATCAGCAGATAAGATTTCATTAACAACGCCATCAGCACAAGAAAGCACATGTAAAACCCTGTCCTTGATATCTGGCTGTTTTCAAACACACGGATAAAACTGTTAAAAAACGCAAACGCAGCCGTCAACAGCAAAATCTGAATAAATGTCGATTTGCACTCTGCCAGTTCACCGAATACCAGTGAAGCCAATTGTGTCAGGAGCGTAGTTTTTGTCAGTTTCCGATCATCATCCAGCAGTTCGCTGACCAACCCTGAAAAAGAGAGATCTTCTGTATCCTCATTCTCCGCCAGCACATCATCGACATCGTTCAGGTTCAGTTCTGAAAGCAAACCTTCTGTTAAGGTTTCGATGTCCCCCTCTGATATCCCGGCGTTATCATCCTCATCCGTATCATCTTCCGAAAATCCTCTGGTTGCTTTTCCTGATACCTCATCTGAGAAAAGCATGCTCTCACCTGCTTCCGCCGCCGACACCGGTTCTGACAGACAAAGCGCCAACACTGCCCCTAACCACCATAACCATCCTTTCTTCATCTGATTTTGCAACGCCATTTTCGCATTCATATCTTTATTTTCCTGTCATTCATCTGCCTGCCATTCATCAGTCTCACGATCATCACCCCGCTTTCTTACGCCCCCATCAAGCCTTCCACCGCCTCAATCAGTGCCAGAAGCACCGGCACACTGACCGCCATGATTG
>JAJQFQ010000181.1 GCA_021201035.1 Clostridiales bacterium | reverse complement strand
TAAAGGGCATGTGGAATTTACTCTTGCACTAGAATTTACTTTTTCAATTCAGCCTTTTTATTTTCGGGAAATCAACGATACGCTCTGTCCCGCCGTTCTCCCTGTCGGCACAGACAACCGGATCACAGCAAAAATCAGGCACGCGAAGCCGAGAAAATCACAGGGTGTGAACCCGGTCTGCAAAAACAGCGCAGACACGATCACAATGCATACCGGCTCCACACACGCAAACAGATTCGCCTTCTGCGAACCTATCCTGTTCACGCCGAGCTGATACATGGCGTTTGCGAAAACCGTTCCGCCGAAAAAAAATCAACAGCAGGGCAACCAGCCCGCTGATTCCCGGCTGAACGGTTTCCCGCCAGGGTTTGGCCAGCGGCAGCATCATAAGACCGCCCAGAAGCAAACCCCAGCCATTCATCAGAAGCACGCCGTATGTTCGGATGATACCTTTCGGCTGCACCGTATACATCGCGTAGAAAACCGCAGACGCAAGACCGCAGGCGACCACGCCGGGAGACAGCGCCAGAGCGTCCGCCTTAAGATGCGTGACCAGCGTCATCACCCCGAAAAAAGCCAGCATCACGCAAAAAATTTCTTTTGGTTCCGGTCTCTTTTGTTCTCTCCGGCACGTATAAATCAAAATCAGGATCGGACACAGATACTGCAGTGTCGACGCCGTTGCGGAATTAGATAATGCGACTGTCTTAAAAAATGTATACTGGCACAGGAGCATCCCGAATAGGGCGAAAACAAGAATCTGTACACAGTCTTTTTTATTCTTAAAGACATCAAAAAAATGTTTTCTGCCATGAAAAGAGGCAGCCAGAAGCATGACCAGTCCCGCCGTCAGCATCTTGCAACAGCAGATCCACTCCGCGCTGCATATGCCGTTCTGTGTCAGATACTGTCCGGACATGCCGCCCAGCCCCCAGAATACGCCTCCCAAAAGGGAAAACACTGTCCCTGCCACGCTGTCGTTTTTCATATGATCTAAAAATCCACCTCTATCCCATAGTAAACACATTCAAGGAATTTTTTCATGTCCTCCGGCGGCACCTTCACCGGATTCACAGCTGTGGAACCCTGCATGGAGTAATCCAGCAGCCGATCAAAATCCCGGCGGAAATCAGTTTCCTCAATTCCGGCATCCTTCATGCAGGACGGTATGCCCAGTTCTGCCTGGAGGCTCTTTACCATCCCGATGATATCCGTTCCCATAATGCCGGAAAGCCTGAGGTATTTTGCCGCCACCTCTGCGTCTTTTTTATTATAATCCATCGAATAAGGCAAAATGACCGCATTGGCTCGCCCATGCGCCATATTGTATTTCCCACCGAACGCGTGGGATACCCCATGCACCATTCCCAATCCGCTGTTGGCGAACGCCATTCCCGCCATACACTGATAATGATGCACTTTCATCCTGGCCTGTGCTGTCCCTTCCCTGACAGACAGCGGCAGCCATTCCAGGATTCCTTCCGCCGCCTCCTTCGCGAGCGCGTCCGTAAAATCATTGCCGTTTTTATTTACATAAGCCTCCAGTGCGTGTGTCAGTGCATCCATACCGGTCTCCGCAGCAATGGAGGGCGGCAGGGTCATCGGCAGAGCTCCGTCCAGGATCGCCAGTGACGGACGCAGGCAGGCGGCGCGTATCGCCATCTTAAATTCCGTTTCCTCGTCCGTGATCACGCTCACATTCGTAACCTCCGACGCGGTTCCCGATGTGGACGGAACCGCGACGAGCATTGTTTTCAGTCTTACATCCTCCAGCGGCATGCCATATACATTGTCAAAATTCAGCTCCGGGTGATCATAGAAAAGAACCATGACCTTTGCCGCGTCAATCGAAGAACCTCCGCCCACGGCGATAACAACGTCCGGTTTTTCTCTCCTCAGAAACTCCGTTCCCGCCATCACCTGTTTTTTCCCGGGGTTTTTACTGATCCCGGAATAAACCGACGGTTCTCCCAGATCCGGCTTCATCATTTCACGGATGCGATCCAACACGCCCGTTCTTTCCATAGAAGATCCTCCGGTCACGATGACCGCTTTTTTACAGGATATCGTTCCCAGATAATCCAGCGCGTGTTCCCCGGTGATCAGCACCCCCGCCGTCAGCACGATTTTTTCCATAATTGTCCTCCTGTCGCATCTTCCTAATATTTTTCAATCCGCGAAATTTCTTTTTAAGAAAGAACGTAACTGTGAAGGTACTGAACAGTTAAGAAAGAAATTTGATAGAATCCTCGATCGTCTCGTATGCACGGTCGCAATCTTCTCTTGTAATAATCAGCGGCGGAACCATCCGGATGATATTATCCCCGATTGCCGTCACCAGCAGCTTCCGTTCAAAACAGGCGTGTTTCACATCCGCACTGCTTATGGTTCCGTCCAGTTCAAATCCGACCAGCAGCCCCTGGCCCCTGACTTCGCGGACATGCGGCAGTTCTCTCAGCCTGCCCATGAAATACGCGCCCATCTCTCGCGCGTTGTCCGCCAGCCCGCGGTCCAGCAGCTCATCGATCTCGGCGAGCGCGGCCGCACAGCTTACCGGGTGGCCGCCGAATGTCGTACCGTGGCACCCCATGGTAAAGGCCTGTGCCACTTCCTCACGCGCCGCGATCGCGCCGATCGGCATCCCGCCGCCCAGAGCTTTCGCCATGGAGACGATATCCGGCCGAACCCCGTAGTTCATGTAGGACATCACCGCTCCGGTTCTGCACCAACCCGTCTGCACTTCATCCAAAAGCAGCAGGATTCCTTTCTCATCACAGAACGCGCGGAGACCCTTAAGGAACTCGTCTGTCGCCGGATAGACGCCGCCCTCCCCCTGTACCGGCTCCACCATGACCGCGATTGTATTTTCGGTATAGGCGTCTTTAAAAGACTGCAGATCATTAAAATCGGCATAGGAAAATCCCGGCGTCATATCGCCGAACCCGATCTGACACGCCGTATCCGGCTGCCCCGTCGCCGACATGGAGCCGAACGTCCGTCCGTGGAATGACTTTCTGGCGGTGATGATATTGTATTTATGGGCGCCAAATTTCTCGACACCGTATTTCCGCGCCATCTTGATCATGGCCTCGTTTGCCTCCGTGCCGGAATTCTGGTAAAACACCCTGTCCATGCCGATGGTCGTGCAGATTTTCTCCGCCAGGAGCGCCTGCGGGATCGTATACGGATAGTTAAAGGTGTGCATGACGTCCTGCACCTGATCGATCACCGCGGCCACCACTTTCTCATTGCAGTGACCCGCCGAGTCGACCGCTATGCCCGCGTAAAAATCCAGATATTCCGTTCCGTTCTCATCATAAACGTAAACTCCCTTCGCGGTTTCCGCCACCAGATCGAACCGCTCGACCAGATCGATCATGTACCGGGATACCTTATCCTTGATGTCCTGCTTGGTTAAATTCAAATCTTTTAATTTCATTTCCCTCTGCCTCCGTTTCTTAATCAGCGCTCCTGCATTTGCCGCTTTGACGCCGTACATATATATATTACTCTCTCATTCATTGTGAACCTGTAACCTGTTTACCGTTGTCTCCGGAAGCATGCTCCCTCCGTCGATCACATTTGCCGTTCCCGTTATGTAGCCGGCCGAATCGCCCGCCGGAAAAACCGCCAGGCCGCCGATCTCTTCCGGTGTCCCCAGCCTGCCGAGCGGAACGCCGGACGCGATCTCATCCAATACCTCTTTCGGATTCAGCGGATTTGTCAGTGCAGACGAGCGCATGACGGCAGGCGTTTTGATAAATCCCGGGCAGATGGCGTTGCATGTGATATGATAGCGGGCATATTCCACAGCCAGGGCTTTCGTCGGCCCGATCAACCCGGATTTTGTCATTGCGTAGGACGAATAACCCGCGTCACAGACATAAGCGCCCGTCACGGAGGACATGTTGATAATCCGTCCGAATCCCGCTTTTTTCATATAGGGTATGACCGCCTGCGTGACGTAAACCGTCCCTTTCATATTTGTGCTGATCTGTCTGTCCATCCACGCGTCGTCGATCTCCTCAAACGGACATACGCCGGACACACCGGCATTATTGACCAGGACACGGATGCCGCCTGTCTTTCTCACCGCCGCCTCGATCACATCGCGCACAGACCTCCGATCCGTGATATCGCATCTGTAAGCAGATACACGAAAGCCGCGCTCAGCCAGGTGTTTTTCCTGCTCATACACATCCTCCCCGCGGCTGATCAATATCACATGGTACCCGGCTCTGCAAAAGCTTTCCGCGATCCCGGATCCAATCCCTTTTGAAGCGCCGGTCACCACCGCGGCCGGAAGCTTTGATTCCGTCTTACTCACCCTTCCGTCACCCTCTCCCTATACAATGCTGATCTGCTCTTCCCTGCAGAATTGTCCCGGCGTGACCGAGGTGTTTTTCTTGAACTCTCTGATAAAATAAGACTGATCGTAATAGCCAAGGCCTTCATATACATCATCTATCCTGCCCTCCTGCAGATACCGGATGGCGGTCTGTATCTGGATGATCGAGGCATACTTCTTCATCGTCAGGCCGGTTTCCGCCCGGAACACCCGGTCCATATACTTCTGGCTGTAGCGCATCGTTTTCGCTATCTCGGCAATATTCACATG
>JAJQFQ010000123.1 GCA_021201035.1 Clostridiales bacterium | reverse complement strand
TTCATCAGCTTGTCTGATTCCGAGAACAAATCGATCTGTTCATAGGAATTCTGCAGCAGATAATTCTTCTTACGAAACTCCTGCAGCCGTTTCTTCTTTTCCGGAAAATCACGCAGCCTGGCACAGGCCTCTCTGTAGCGCCTGAACTCATCGCAATCCTTTAAAGAATCCACCAAATTCTCAATCGTGTTTCTGGTCTCTGACATCTGTCTCTATACCTCCATAATGATCGGTATGATCATCGGCCGACGCATGGTTTTCTTCCATACATATTCACTGAGCGTATCCCGGATCACTGACTTGATTCTTCCCCAGTCGGTAACTCCGTGCCCGGAAAGATCAGACACAGCCGTATTTAACACCTCCTGCATCTCATCCATCAGGCTCTCGGAACCCCGCACATACACAAATCCCCGGGATACAATATCCGGTCCCGCCAGAACCTGTCCCGATCCGGACTCAAGCGTCAGGACGACAATAATAATACCATCCTCCGCCAGATGCTGCCGATCGCGCATCACGATGTTGCCTACATCTCCGATGCCGAGTCCGTCCACAAATACGGAACCGGACGGCACTTTTCCGGTCACCTCCGCGCCATCCTCATTAATCTCCAGAACGTCGCCGGAGGAGATCATCAGGATATTTTCCTTCGGTATGCCTAGCTCCAGAGCTAGCTGTGCCTGCGCTTTCCTGTGTTTAAACTCACCGTGAACAGGAATCGCATATTTCGGATGCAGCAGGCTGTAGATCAGCTTGATTTCCTCCTGACAGGCATGTCCCGATACATGAGTATCCTGAAAAATAACGTCCGCGCTCAGACGATAGAGCTCGTTGATGATCTTTGAGACAGCCTTCTCATTGCCCGGAATCGGGTTCGAACTGAACACAATCAGGTCATTCGGACTGATTTTGACCTTTTTATGTGTGCCGTTCGCCATACGTGAAAGCGCCGTCAGCGGTTCTCCCTGACTTCCGGTTGTAATGAGCACCATCCGGTCGTCCGGATAATTTTTCAGTTCTTCCACATCAATCAGCGTGTGATCCGGAATATCCAGATAGCCCAGCTCCGAGGCAATGGAAATAATATTTACCATGCTGCGGCCTTCGACCACTACCTTACGGCCGAACTTGTGAGCTGTATTGATAATCTGCTGCACACGGTCCACATTGGACGCAAAGGTAGCGATGATAATCCGCTGTTTCTCATGATCGCTGAAAATCGCCTCAAAGGTCTTACCGACCTTCCGCTCCGACATGGTAAATCCGGGTCGTTCAGCATTCGTACTGTCACACATAACGGCAAGCACACCCTTTTTCCCCAGCTCGCCGAAGCGCTGCAGATCGATGGCATCACCGTAAACCGGTGTGTAATCCACCTTGAAATCTCCCGTGTGGACGACAATCCCCGCCGGACTGTAAATCGCCAGAGCAGCCGCGTCCTGAATACTGTGGTTCGTTTTGATAAACTCCACACGAAAATCACCGGCATTGATATGCTGTCCGTATTTGACAATTTTTCGTTTTACTTTCCCAAGCAGATTGTGCTCCTCCAGCTTATGGTCGATCAGCCCGATTGTCAGCTTTGTCGCATATATAGGCACGTTGACTTCCAGAAGGACATAGGGAAGCGCCCCGATATGATCCTCATGTCCGTGCGTAATAAAAAAGCCTCTGACCTTCTCCAGATTGTCCTGAAGATACGTAATGACCGGCACGCAAAGATCAATGCCGTACATACCATCCTCCGGGAATGCCAGTCCGCAGTCCACCACAATAATACTGTCCCCGTATTCAAAGGCAGTAATATTCATCCCGATGGCTTCCAAACCGCCAAGCGGGATGATGCGCAATTTTGAATTGTCTGTTTTTTTCAAAAATATACCTCCGTTTTCACTTTTCCACTGTAACCGTTCCGTAGCTTCACAGTTACATTCCGTTCTGTTTTGTTCGCAGAAATTACAGAAAAAGAATGCGTCCCCCTATCCGGACACCGACCGTAAATGGTCCGTCAAAAATATATTTACTCGAATTCGATGTCATCCAGAAGCTCGGCAAAAACTTTTATAATCGCGTTCAACTCTACACCGTCTTCCACCATCTCATAGATCACGTCATCTTCTTCTGTCTGTATCTCTTTTAAAATGTACGCGAGAGAGTCCTCCTCATTATCCTCTGTCACAAGCAGATAGGAAACTCCGCCGATACATGTCTGCTCTAATACATAAAATTCATTCTCTTCCCCTGTCTCAGGATCCGTCATAATAACCGTCTCCATCTGAAACCTCCTGCTGTCATTTTCATTTACTTTGATTCCATAGAGTCAAGATAATTCTGCAGGATGAAAACCGCAGCCAGCTTATCCACATACTCTTTACGGTTCTCCCTGCGGATGCCTCCCTCCATCATGGCATGCTCCGCCATAACCGTTGTCAGACGCTCATCCGCAAGAATCACTTCCAGTCCGGTTCTCTTCACCAGCATATCCCGAAACTCTGCCGTCTTCTCACAGCGTTCACCCTCAGTATTATTCATATGCTTCGGATATCCCAGAACGATCCGGCCTACCTCATACTCCTGTATCAATTCATCGATCCGGGCCAGCGTCTGTCTCAGCTTTCCGGGTGATTTTCTTCGTATGATCTCGACTCCCTGCGCCGTAAGAAACAAAGGGTCGCTCACAGCAACCCCCACTGTCCGGGAACCGAAATCAAGACCCATAATCCTCATTTGCCGCTCCTCTTCTCTGACTGTACGATGAACCTGTATATCGTGCACATAACACACGCGGTACTACGATACTGTCTGATGATCCCAGGAGTGTTTCTTCACATAATCCTTCAGGATCTCTTCCACCAGTTCATCTCTCTCCACCTTCATAATCAGGCTGCGGGCATTATTATGGCTGGTGATATATGTAGGATCACCCGACATGATATAGCCGACGATCTGGTTGATCGGATTATAACCCTTTTCAAGCATCGCCTTATAGACAATTTCAAGGACATCCCCCACCTTCAGCTCCGGCGCCTTTTGAACTTTAAAATACTGTGTGCGGTTTACGTCCTGCATCGCTTCATCCTCATACCTGTAAAAATTTGTGATTCGTCCGGTCACTGTCCGTCACTTCTGAGCCCAGCTCCTGCTCATCACATACCCATCTCACCCTATTCTATACGATAAAACGGAAAAATTCAACCATCATTATTCGGTTTCTGAACGATTCATCGCCAAAAACGCCGGTTTTTACATATTCCGGAGTAAATCCCTCCTGAAAATTTCTGCCGTTTAACAACACCGAATCCTCAAAAAGAACCTCTACCTGCCGTCCCTCATACCAACTGACAAACTGTTCTTTCAGCATCGCCGACAGGTTCAGAAGCTCTTTGCTCCGCTCTGTTTTTACCTGTTCCGCGATCTGGCCGTCCATGCGTGCGGCTGCCGTACCGTCGCGTTTTGAGTATTTAAAAACATGTATTTCATAGAAAGAAACCCTTTTTATAAATTCACAGGTCTCGGCGAACTCCGCCTGTGTCTCTCCCGGAAAACCGACAATGATATCTGTTGTCAATGCCGGATGCTCATAGTATCTCCGCAAAAGCTCACATTTATCAAAATATTCTTCCGTAGTATATTTGCGGTTCATTCTTTTCAGCACCGCATCACTGCCGCTCTGAAGAGACAGATGAAAATGCGGACAGACCTTTTTCATTCCGGCAAGCTCTCTCACAAAAGATTCGGTAATAATGCCCGGTTCCAGTGAGCCGAGCCGTATCCGCCGAATCCCGTCAATCTCATGCAATTCGCGGATCAGATCGAGAAGCGTACAGCCGAGATCCGCGCCGTAAGAGCTTAAATGAATCCCTGTCAGGACAATCTCCTGAAAACCGTTTTCAGCCAGCTCATATGTCTCGCGGACGACATCCTCCGGCCGCCGGCTGCGCACGCGGCCTCTGGCATAAGGGATGACACAATAGCTGCAGAACTGATTACAGCCATCCTGAACCTTGAGAAAGGCGCGTGTATGCTCAGCCGGATGGCTGACCTTTAAATTCTCATATGCCTGTCCCTGCCGGTTGATATCAGGCGACATATGTACAACCGGATCATGCTGTTTTTCCATTCCGGGCCTGTTTCCCGCTAAAACCCGAGCGCGCCGCTCCTCAAACTCTCTTACTGCCGTAATCAGATCTTGCTTGCGGTTGTTTCCGAGTCTAATATCAATTGATTCATCCCGTTCTGCCTGCTCCCGCGACGTCTGCACGTAGCATCCGGCCGCCGCAACGATTGCATCGGGATTCTGTTTTCTGGCTCTGTGAATCATCTGCCGTGATTTATGGTCAGCAATATTTGTCACCGAACAGGTATTAATCACATACAGATCCGCCGCCTCATGAAACGGAACAATCTCATATCCCGCATCCTGCAGCATCTGCCGCATGGCTTCTGTTTCATATGAATTAACCTTACACCCGAGACTGTGCAATGCCGCTCGTTTCATCATCATCTTATTTCCTTTTTACATACATAAATAAACTATAATCTTTCTTAGATTTTTCTAAGATTTTCCATCGCTTTATTGACATTTATAAAGAATAAAGTTAATATACTATGAAAGTG
>JAJQFQ010000153.1 GCA_021201035.1 Clostridiales bacterium | reverse complement strand
CCCCCCCCCCCCGCCCCCCCCGCCGCCCCCCCCGCCCCCCCCCCCACCCCCCCGCGGGCGGGCCCCCCCGTCCTGCAGTATCAGAAAAAGGATATGGAGACTTATGTCGGTACGCTGCATGACAAGCTTCTGAAAGACGCCGACTGCAGATTCTGTACGGCCTGCGCGGAGGTCTGTCCCACCGGAACGATCCGCGATAAACTGCAGCTTCTTGATACAGATCGGAAGAAGGAAGACGTTGTGGTACCCTGTCGGTTCGCCTGCCCGGCGCACACCGATATCCCGCGTTATATCCGTTTTGTGAAAGAGGGCGATTATGACGCGGCGGCTGCGGTTATTCGTGAGAAGGCACCCTTCCCGCATGTGCTGGGACTGATCTGTACGCAGGCCTGCGCGAAGGAATGCAAGAGAAATGAAGTCAGTGAGGCGATGTCTATCCGGGAGATCAAACGTTACGCCGCAGAGCATGACACCGGATCTTACTGGAAAGGTAAGGGAAAACAGCTTCCGGACACCGGCAAAAGGGTTTGCGTTGTAGGCGGCGGGCCGGCCGGATTGACGGCAGCTTATTATCTGAGAAAACAGGGGCATGCCGTGACGGTGAAAGAGGAACTGCCGACGGTAGGCGGCATGATGTCCTACGGTATTCCGTCTTACCGGCTTCCGCGAAACGTAGTTGCTGATGAGGCAAAGGTTATTGAAGAACAGGGTGTTGTGATGGAGACCGGGATCCGCGTGGATCAGCCGGCAGAACTTTTACAGGAATATGATGCGGTTCTCATGGCTACCGGAAATCATCTGGGTGTCCGCCTTCCGATGGAAGGGAAAGATCTGGAAGGTGTTCATGTGAACGTAGATTTTCTGCGGAAAGCAAGCCTTGGTCAGGAAACCGGTATCGGCAAACGTGTCATCGTGCTGGGCGGCGGCAATGTTGCGTTTGACTGTGCACGTACCGTGAAACGGCTCGGTGCTGAGGAAATTCATCTGGCCTGTCTGGAAGCGCGGGATGTGATGACGGCGGACGACGAGGAGATTGAGCAGGCGCAGGAGGAAGGCATTTTTGTTCATCTGGCGCAGACGTTTGAGCGCATCACCGGAACCGATCATGTGACCGGCGTAGATTTTATGAATGTAAAAGCGTTTTATTTTGATGAAAACCGCAGAGCTATTATCGAGAAAGAAGAAGGCTCCGAACATCATATAGAGGGAGATACGGTTATCTTTGCGACCGGGCAGTGGTCCGAACTGACACCGGAATGCGGACTGCAGCTGGGCAAGGCAAACAGCATTATCGTGGATTCGAAAACACTTGCGACTTCCGTGGAGGGCATTTTTGCCGCGAGCGATGTGACCTACGGAACGAAGTCCGTGGTTCAGGCGATCGCCTCCGGTCGCGACGCTGCGGTTCAGATTGATCTTTATCTGGGCGGCGACGGTGATATCAGCGAAGTGTTGGCTCCGGAGCAGTTTAAAAACCCGTATATTGGTAAAGAAGAAGGTTTCGCGGAGCGTCCGGCGGTGAAAAAGCAGGTGCGTCCGGCTACGGAGAGACAGGATAATTTTGACCAGTTTGATTTCGGCATCTGTGACAGTGATATCTGCGGAGAGGCGGGCCGCTGTCTCCAGTGTGATCTGAGATTGCAGATACATCCTTCACGGTTGTGGACGGAATTTTCCAATGAACAGGAGGTGCAGGCGGAATGAAAGCATATGAGAACGCAAAGACAATGGGTTCTGAAAAACTGATTGCTGAGATTGCGGCAAGCGGTTTGCTGGAATTCGGCGCGGACCGCACCCCGGTTGCGGATAAATGGAAGCTGGTGAATGAAGAGCGGGATATTCAGACAAATCCGATTCGTGTGGTGGCAGGACTGAATAATTCCGACATGAATGGTGCGCTGCTGGTGATTTTGAAAGAAAAAACGGATCAGGTATTGGAGGGTATGCAGATTGCGGCGCTTGCTGTGGACGCGGAGGAAATGTATTTGTATATTCCCGATTGGGAGGCGTCTTACGCGCAGGAGCTTATGGAAATCGCCGCAGCGCACGGTGTGCAGGTCAGGACAGGTATTGTGAATGTCAGGGAGAGCAGAGGAGGCGCGTTTCATCATATCGAAACCATGGCAGCACTGACGGAACTGTTGGAGGACAGTCAGGGACAGGCTGCCGGTCAGACAGGCGAAAACGGCAGGGCTTTGACTGCTGCGCAGGAAGCGCTTTCCGGGACATGGATGGCTGTCTGTCAGAATGGTGTTACCGGACCGCTGACCAGAGTAACATATGGGACAAAGCTGTCGGATCTGATCGCGGCGCAGGCCGGGGAGACGGATATCGCGGCTCTGAAAGCGATCGCGGTCGGGACCAGACTGTATGACGCGGCTTCCGTTCTGGATATGGTGATTCTGCCGGATACGCTGATCGGAAACGGTGTCGTTACACTGTACGGTTCCGAATGCTGTATGATTCACGAGGCGGAGCAGATGCTGGCTGCGGAGCGCAGGCACAGCTGCGGGAAATGTACATTTTGCCGCGAGGGACTGATTCAGCTTCACACGATGACAAGAGAAATCACGCTGGGACAGGGAAAAAAGAACTTTCCGGAGATGATGACAGAGATCGGAGAGGCGATGACCTTTTCCACGCCGTGCAGCATGGGGCAGACCGCATCGGATTTTACGATGGGAACTCTGAAATATTTTGAGTCTGAGTATACCGATCATATCCGGAAGAAAAAATGTGTGAATAATGTATGCAAGGCGTTTCAGAGTATTTATATCGACCCGAATGTATGTCAGGGCTGCGAGGAGTGTGCGGATGTTTGTCCGAAGGACGCGATCGAGGGTAAGAAGGGTTATATTCATATGATCGATGAGTTTGAGTGTGACAAGTGCGGCAAATGCATGGAGGTCTGTGAGAATGACGCGATCATACAGACGGCCGGACGTGTGCCGAAGCTGCCGACCAGACTGACAAAGGTCGGGAAATTCAGGAAACGGTAGGTTTCCGGAGAACGGAAAAGAGCCGGGCACAGATACACCGGCTTTAAATAAAAATCAAAAACAGGAGGTACTGGATTTTATGAAGACAATGGAGACAGATGTAATCGTAGTGGCGGCAGGTCCGGCAGGCCTGGCAGCGGCTATCACGGCAGGGGAAAACGATCTGGATGTCATCGTGTTTGAAAAATCAAACACGACCGGCGGCGCGGCCAATATGGGCATGGGACCGTTGGGCATCGGCACGAAGCAGCAGAAAAACAGCTTTTGCGATATTACGGTCGGCGATGCGCTGAACCGTCATATGCAGTATACGCATTATCGTGTGGATAACGATCTGGTGCAGACGTATTTTAACAAATCTGCAGATACGATCGAGTGGTTGGAGGACATGGGCGTGGAGTTCGCGGGATGTTTCCGCTACTTCCGCGAGTCTGAGGCGACATGGCATATCGTAAAGCCTGAGAACGGCGTGATCGGTCCCCGCGCGGCGGGTCCCATGGTGCGTATCATGACAGAAAAGGCAAAGGAGCTTGGCGCGGAGATTTATCTGGAAACTCCTGTAAAAGAACTGATCATTGAGGACGGAGCATGTGTGGGAGTAAAAGCCGTTGATAAGGATGGCGAGGAGATTGAGGCCTGCGCAAAAGCGGTCGTGGTTGCCACCGGCGGTTTCGGAACGAATGCGGAGATGATCAAAGAAAACTTCGGATTCAACCTGTGGGAAGATTATTTCCCGTTCAATGTGCTGGGAACGAGCGGAGACGGCCTGAATATGATGTGGAATGCCGGTGCGAAGAAATTCGGCGCGAATGTGGAGATGATTTATCAGCTTAAGGATAATATGAACTACTTTTTGCTGGATGCCGTGCTGCGCCAGCCAAACCTTATGGTGAATCAGAACGGCGACCGTTTTATGAATGAGGGCATGATGGGTAATACTACCTATACCGGAAACGCGCTCTCGCTGCAGCCAGGTAATTACGGTTACTGCATCATGGATATGGGTATTTTGAAATATTATAAGAAAAACGGACCGGATATCTTTGACATCGTACATCCGGAGGATGCGTTCCTGGCGGTTGACCCTGAATTTGACCGTGCGGAAGAGGAAGGCTATGACGGATTTTTCCGTGCGGATGACATCGATGAACTGGCAGAAAAGCTTGGCATCGATGCGGAGAAGCTGGAAGAGACAATCGACGATTACAATGACATGTGTGATCAGGGGCTTGATGATCAGTTCCACAAAAAGCAGGAATATCTGCATCCGATTACCGGTAAGGGCGGCTATCTGGTCGGCAAATTCTCTGTGGCGGCATATGGTACGGTCGGCGGCGTGCGGATCAACAAAAACTGCGAGGTGCTGGATAATGACCTGAAGCCGATTCCGGGTCTTTACAGTGCGGGTTCCGATGCGAACACCATCTATGGCGACAGCTATAACTTCACACTGCCGGGCAATACGATGGGATTTGCGGTTAATTCCGGACGTATGGCAGGCGAGGCGATTGCGGATTATATTGATGAGATGGAATAAATAATATTGATAAATATCTTTTTATGGTAACCTCTACAAAAAGACGGTTCCGGGACGATGGTTCCGGGGCTGTCTTTTTTCCGCACATTGATATTTGGAGGGCGGT
>JAJQFQ010000014.1 GCA_021201035.1 Clostridiales bacterium | reverse complement strand
TCCGGCCTGTCGGCCTACATACTCATACCGGCTTGGTCGTCTAATATCCAGTCATCTGTGCAAGCAAGCTTACCCATCTGCCTGTCTATTCACGACACTTTCATAGTAAAAACAGGATGCACCAAAAACCGTGCATCCTGTTCACTGCCAATATACGATCTGATCAGATCACACTCTGGAAAGATATTCACCTGTCCGGGTATCAATCTTGATCTTGTCGCCCTGATTCACGAACAACGGAACCTGTACAACCGCACCCGTCTCAACCGTAGCCGGCTTGAATGTGCCTGTAGCGGTATTGCCCTTGAATCCCGGCTCCGTATCAATGATGTCAAGCTCCACAAACAACGGCGGCTCCACCGCGAAAATCTTGCCGTCATGGGAGAGCATGGTTACGTTCTCATTCTCCTTGACGAACTTCATCTCCTCCTCAACATCCTCGTGCACCATATCAACCTGGTCATAAGTCTCCGCATCCATAAAATGATAGAAATCATCATCCTGATACAAATACTGCTTCACGGTCCGCTCTACATGGGCGGTATCAACATTCTCCGCAGGGCGAAAAGACTTCTCCACCACGCCGCCGTTTATCACATCCTTTAGCTTCGTCCGGATAAAAGCAGCTCCCTTTCCCGGTTTTACATGCTGGAAATCCTCAACTCTGTATACCTTGCCCTCCAGCTCGATCGTGACGCCCTTTTTGATCACGCTTCCTGCGTCTGCCATTTTCAAATCCTCCTCGTATCCTGTTATGTCTGTTTTCATGCAGCTGCCGTCCCGGAGAAGCCGCTCTCCGCATCGGATTCTGCACGAATCATCGGAAAATATTCCGGAATATACCTCACTACCGTCCGGCAATAACTCACTTAAGCTATTTTATACGAAACAATAAGAGATTTCAACCCTTTTTTACAGGGCGTCCAACATGTCCGCCCTCAGCTGATGACGTCCCTCCAGACATTCGGCATTCAGCCATGCGTCCAGAATCGCCTTTGCCATCTCTATACCGACGATCCGGGCGCCGAAAGCAACGATATTCGCATGGTTGTGCTCCTTCGCAAGCCGCGCTGTCACAGGCTCCGAACAGACTACCGCCCGAACACCATGTATCTTGTTCGCGGCAATGGAGATGCCGACACCCGTGCCGCACATCAACACACCGCCATCCGCCTCACCGGCAGCCACCATACGGCCGGCACGCGCCCCGATCTCCGGATAATGGCAGCTTGTCTTATCCATCGCTCCGATGTCAACGACCTCATGGCCAAGCTCCTCAAGATAAGCCTTTACCTCCAGTTTCAGATCAACCGCCGCATGATCATTTGCAATGACTAATTTCATCTCCTGTCTTTCCCTTCTATCAGATGATATGAGGCAAACGTATGTGCCCTATGATACCACGGATTGTTCCGCGCTCCCGAAGAATGCTCCGCGCGCCGCAGTCTTATGTTTTCTCCTGTATCTACGATAACACAATAACACAATTGCTTCAAGTCTCCGTTTAAAAACGATCTGAATTTCTTCCTTCCAATAAATATATTTTACCATGATCGAGGGAATCCCCGTTCGGTTTGCCCCGAAAATATCCGTAAAAATCTGGTCACCGATGAAAACCGTGGTTTCCTTATCTGTATGCATCAGTTCCATGGCTTTCTCATAATTCTCTGCCGACGGCTTATGAGCTTCACAGATATAATGGACCTGAACATCATCATTAAACATCTTCACCCGGGGTTCTTTATTATTCGAAAGAAGACAACACTCAAAACCGATCTCTTTCAGATTTGCGAACAGTTTTTTTGCTCTGTCATCCGCGGGAGCTCCGTGCGTCACCAACGTATTGTCAATATCAAAAATCAATCCCCGGTAGCCGTCATGATAGAGACTGTCGTAATCGATCTGATAGGCGGAATCCACATAAATATCGGGGTAAAACTTATGAAACATTTTATATTTATCCTCGCTTCGCCGGGGCAGACCCTGCGTGGTCAGGGAGTGACATGTAACGTTAAACCAGCATTTTTTTCAGTTCATTGACAAATGTATTGACATCTTTAAACTCCCGATAAACAGAAGCAAAACGCACATACGCAACCGCGTCCAGATCTTTGAGCTTATCCATGACAAGCTCCCCGATCACATGACTGTAAATTTCCCGGTCTGCCCGACTGTAAATTCCGGTCTCCACCTCATCCACCAGCTTTTCAATCTGATCCGCGGATACCGGACGTTTATGACAGGCACGCAGTACCCCCGCCTCGATCTTTGAACGGTCATACCGTTCTCTGGTATTGTCCTTTTTGATGATCATCAAAGGAATCGTCTCCACCTTCTCAAAGGTCGTAAAACGCTTTCCGCAATCGTCACAATTCCTTCGGCGGCGGATCGCGGTATTGTCATCTGCCGGCCGGGAATCAATCACACGCGTATTATCACTGCTGCAATATGGACATTTCATTATATAACCTCCGATTGTCTTCGTTGCCCGGACAGGTACTCCATCAGGATATCATATCTTCTGCAAAATCTGCTCAACACACACCTCAACCAGAATCACATCCGGTCCGACGCGAACGATCCGGTCCCAGTTCACGACATACTCACTGTCACATCCGATACAGTGGAACCATTTCGCCGGCCCCCTGATGATCAGCGCCTGCATTCGTCCCTGACACTCATCAAAAAGAAGGTCGCTGACACAGCCCAGACACTTTCCGTCGGAAATGTTGATAACTTCTTTTTTTGTAAATTCTGAAAAACGCATGAGATGCCTCTGAAGGGGCTTTTTATTATCATATGCGTTTTCCTGTGAATGGGAACGTTCGCAATCCGCCCTGTCGGGCTTCTTGCTCATGTTTTCGGCGGGTCTCAAAGACAGAAATGCGAATGCGAGCATTCGATTTCTGTCTTTTATCCCCTGGTGTTACACGTTAAACCGAAACAGAATGACATCGCCGTCACGTACTATATATTCTTTCCCCTCGAGTCCGACCAGTCCCTTCTCTCTGGCAGCCGCAAGGGAACCGCACTCCAGAAGGTCCTTATAATTCACAACCTCGGCACGGATAAATCCTCTCTCAAAATCGGTATGGATCTTACCGGCCGCCTGCGGCGCCTTCGTCCCCTTTCGTATGGTCCATGCACGGGTCTCATCCTCACCTGCGGTAAGGAAGCTCATCAGTCCGAGCAGACTGTAGCTGGCCTGAATCAGCTTCTCCAGACCGGACTGAGAGATACCGAGTTCCTCCAGGAACATCTCCCGCTCCTCATCGTCCAGTTCCGCCATCTCGGCCTCAATGCTGGCACAGAGAGCAAACACCTCACTGCCCTCCTCCTTCGCCAACTCCCGGACAGACTGCACATACACATTTGACATGCCGTCGTCCGCAAGATCATCCTCGGAAACATTTGCGGCATAGATCACCGGCTTTGCAGTCAGGAGATTGTAGGAAGCAAACCATGCCTGCTCGTCCTCATCGTCCCCGATGTCCATCGTCTTGGCCGACTTTCCCTCCTCCAGATGAGTCACGATCCGCTTGACAAGAGCCTCTTCCTTTGCCGCCTTTTTATCCATACGAGCGGTTCGGGCCACCTTTGCCAGGCGTCTCTCCAGAATCTCAATATCAGAGAAAACAAGCTCAAGATTGATTGTCTCTATGTCTCTCGCAGGGTCTACGCTGCCGTCTACATGAACGACATTCTCATCCTCAAAACATCGCACCACATGAACAATCGCGTCAACCTCCCGTATATTTGCAAGGAACTGATTACCCAGTCCCTCGCCCTTACTGGCGCCCTTCACCAGTCCGGCAATATCTACAAACTCAATCACGGCGGGCGTCACCTTTTTCGAGTGATACATATCCCCCAGAAGCCGGATCCGTTCATCCGGCACCGCCACAACACCCACATTCGGATCTATGGTGCAGAAAGGATAGTTCGCCGACTCCGCGCCCGCCTTTGTCAACGAATTAAACAATGTACTTTTTCCGACATTCGGAAGTCCTACAATGCCCAGTTTCATAATTCTGTCAAATCTCCTTTGTCGTCTCTGATTATTCCTGTGTCGGCTGAATCAGACCGTAGCCGCCGTTTTTCCTCTTATAAATCACATTCACATGACAATGCTCCTCCGCATTCTGAAACACGAAAAAGTCATGTCCGAGCAGCTCCATCTCCAGCACGGCATCCTCGGGAAACATCGGTTTGATATCAAATTTCTTGATTCGTCTGATCTCCGTATCCGGCTCCCGGGTCTCTTCCTCCGTGCCTTCAGCAAGAATCTCGCCCACGCGCGGCGCAACAGCACGCGTCGTCGGGCGCCCTGCCCTCTTCGCAGTCAGCTTTTCCTTATACTGACGGATCTTTCGTTCCAGCATCACGCCTGCATCGTGAATCACGTTGTACATATCATCACCGGTCTCCTCCACACGGGTAAACACGCCGGTATCCTTCAGTGTGAACTCCGCGGTATGTAAATTCCCCTCCACACTGATCACGGCCGTCAGCTCCGCATTCTCGGAAACGTATTTTTCCATCTTTCGGGCAGCCTTCTCCACCGATGTCTGAATCGCATCTGTAACCCCCACATTATTTCCTTTTCCTCTTACATTCACTAACATAATACGATTCTCCTTTTCTCATTTATTTTCCGTAGGCGTTTGCGAAACGCCACAAGCCGCATAAATACGGCATTGTTTCTTCTTAAA
>JAJQFQ010000032.1 GCA_021201035.1 Clostridiales bacterium | reverse complement strand
TGTAGAGGTATCTGTGAGGTTTTATATATATCATGCTGCGAAAAATGAATATTGTTATGAACTAAAGAAAGGCTTCCGGCAGGGAGATCATACAGGAGAAGGATCATATAAAAATTTATCTTTCCGATGAGACTTTTACAAAATTTGCATCTGTGTTTCCCGGTGATTCCGGCCGGCAAAGAACGGATACAGATGAAAAACCGGAAAAAAAGACAAACGGCATCAGGCCGGATACAGATTTTAATTCGCAAATGCCGGATTCAGACAGTCAATTGAAACTGGAGATCGTTTACGAGGACAGAGATATTCTTGTGATCAATAAACCGGCCGGCCTTCTTTCCCAGAAGGCGTCGCAGGGAGACGATTCCGCCAATGACCGGATTATTTCTTATCTGTTTTCGAGCGGACAGCTGACAAAAGAGGAGCTTCGCACCTTTCATCCTTCCATCTGCAACCGGCTGGATCGAAATACATCCGGCCTGCTGATCGCAGGGAAGACCATGCGGGGGCTGCAGCAGATGGGAGAACAGCTGAAAGACCGTTCTGTGAAAAAATATTATCGGACTTTGGTGCGGGGCAGAGTGACAGAGCCGTGTCATCTGTGCGGATATCTGGTAAAGGATCACCGGACGAATCAGGTAAAGATCCTGTCATGCGTTCCGGATGACAGAAACATGGAGTCATCCCGGCCCGGCAGCCGGATTGAGACCGCATACAAACCGACCGCATACTTTGGAAATGCAACGCTGCTGGAGGTGCATCTGATCACAGGCCGTTCCCACCAGATTCGGGCGCATCTGGCCTCTGTCGGTCATCCTGTTCTGGGCGATGCAAAATACGGAGATTCTTCCGTCAACCGCGAGTTATACCGGGCAACCGGAATCCGGAGCCAGCTTTTGCATGCCTGGCGTATGGAACTGGCGGACGGCAGGATACTGGAAGCTCCTGTGCCGGATGCGTTTCGGAAAGCAGAGCAGTGGCTGTGCGGAAGCGGCTTTCCGGCCTGACGGTATTTTGATCACACAGGACAAACAAACGGAGAAATGATCATGTATATTTATATAATGAGACACGGAGAAACCTATTGGAATAAAGAAGGGCGCATACAGGGATCGTCGGATATCGAACTGACCGATTTCGGAGTGGAGCTGGCAGAGCTTTCGCGGGACGGGTTTTACAGGGACGGTATCCGTTTTGACCGTATTTATACCAGTCCTTATATCCGCGCAGAAAAGACAGCCCGTCTGATCGCGGATAAAAACAGGTGCGAGACGGCGCCGGAGCCGTTTTTCCGGACAGATGACCGTCTGCGTGAGATGTGTTTCGGAAAGTATGAGGGTTTAAAGCTGTCCCTTCTGAAAGAGTATGATGAGAATATTGTCAACTGTTTTTCCCATCCGGCCCGCTACATACCGGATGAGACGGGAGAGAGTTATGAGGAGCTTTTCGCGCGCATTGATGATTTTATGAAGCGCGAGCTGTTGCCGCTGGAACAGAATGAAGAACTGCAGAATGTTCTTGTGCTGTGCCACGGGACAGTCATCCGTGCTTTCCTGCAGAGGATCGAACAGTTTGATATGGAAGATTTCTGGAATGTACGTCAGCCGAATTGTTCCATTAATAAAATAGAATTGCGGGACGGTGTATTTACGTGCCTGCAGAAACAGATTTTGTACTATGAATCAGAAGAATTACTGCATCGCGGGATCCTGTGATACCCAGGGACCCGAAGTCATAACGGGAGTGATTATGCCGACATGGAATTCAAGAGGACTGCGGGGGTCTACCCTGGAAGAGTTCATCAATCTGACAAATGAGAAATATCAGGAAAAAGGTCTTGCGCTGATACAGAAGATACCGACGCCGATCACGCCGGTGCAGATTGACGCCGCGAGCCGCCATATCACGCTCGCTTATTTTGAACAGAAGAGCACGGTGGATTACATCGGCGCGGTGCAGGGGATTCCGGTCTGTTTCGATGCGAAAGAGTGCAGGACGGATACGTTCCCGCTGCAGAATGTTCATGAACATCAGGTGAAGTTCATGGGTGATTTTGAAAAACAGGGCGGGATGTCTTTCCTGATTATCTATTATGAACACAGGGATATCTATTTTTATATGCGATATTCTGAACTGCTGCCGTTCTGGAATAGGAGTATGGCGGGCGGACGCAAGAGTATCCGGTTTGAAGAGCTGGACGAACGGTTTTTCTTTTCCATGCACGGCGGAGTTCTGGTGCCGTATCTTGAACCGATGCAGCTGGATATAGAACTGCGATGATTTTCATGATAAACAAACCAGATAAAATAAGGATATTTCTTGACTTTATATGTGATATGAAATATAATAACCGGGATTTCATATGGTAGCATGGTAGCATGCTAAAGTGTAATAGGAGAATTTTATGTCAAATCAGTTATTGCATACACCGGAGGGTGTAAGGGATATTTACAGCGATGAGTGTGAACGGAAGCATATTCTGGAAGATAAGATACACCGGACGTTAAAATCATACGGTTATCATCCGATCCAGACGCCGACGTTTGAGTTCTTTGATATTTTCGGGAAAGAGATCGGCACGACGCCGTCAAAGGATCTTTACAAATTTTTTGACCGTGAGGGCAATACGCTGGTTCTCCGGCCGGATATTACGCCGTCGATCGCGCGCTGCGCTTCGAAATACTATATGGAAGACGCGATCCCGATCCGTTTTTGCTATACCGGCAATACCTTTATTAACAACAGCAGCTATCAGGGACTCTTAAAGGAAACGACACAGTCGGGGGCCGAGCTGATCGGCGACGGTTCTGTTGAGGCAGACGCGGAGCTGATTGCGCTGACGGTTCAGCTTCTTTTAAATGCCGGCCTGAAAGAGTTTCAGGTGAGTGTGGGACACGCTGATTTTCTGAAGGGACTGTTTGAGGCTGCTCAGCTTGGAGAGGATACAGAGAATGAGATTCGTGAGCTTTTGCTGAACCGTAATTTTTACGGAGTGGAGGAGATCGTGAAACAGATTGGTTTAAACGATGATCTTGCTTTTCTGTTCGGCCTGCTTAAGGATGTGATGCTTACGAAGGAAAAGCTTCTGGAGGCAAAAGGAAAAGCGGCGGATTATCCGAAGATTTTCTGTGCGCTGGAGCGGCTGGAACAGCTGGAAGACTTTCTTCGTATCTATCGCGTCGAACAGTATGTCTTTTATGAGATGGCGATGATTTCCGAGTTGAATTACTATACCGGTATTATATTTTCCGCGTATACGTTCGGAAGCGGAAACGCGGTCGTCAAGGGCGGACGCTATGACCGGCTTCTGGAATCTTTCGGAAAGTCGGCTCCGGCGATCGGATTTGCGATTGTGATCGATCAGCTGATGGACGCGCTCCGGCATCAGAATATATGTATCCCGTTCGAGAACAGGACGAAATGGTTTGTCTATCGTGAGGAAAAACACGATGAAGTCATCCGGGACGCGATGATTCTGCGGAATCGCGGTGAAAACGTGGAATTAATGCCGCTGACAGAGACGAATACGGTTGAAACTTACCAGAGATACGCCCAGCAGTACCACATTCAGGATATTATTTATTATATCTGATGACTGCCCATATAATACGATATTTCCCCGATGGAAAAGGAGAAACGATGAGATATTTAACATTTGCACTCGGCAAGGGCCGTCTGGCGAAAACTGCGCTTTCGATGTTTGAACAGATCGGCATTACCTGTGAGGAGATGAAGGATAAAGATACGCGGAAACTGATTTTTGTGAATGAGGAACTGAAGCTTCGTTTTTTTCTTGCGAAAGGACCGGATGTTCCGACTTATGTAGAGTACGGTGCGGCTGATATCGGTATTGTCGGCCGGGACACGATCCTCCAGGAAGGCCGGAATATCTACGAGGTTCTGGATCTGGGATTCGGTAAATGCCGTATGTGTGTCTGCGGATACGCTTCCGCGAAGGATTTGCTGGAGCATCATGAACAGATTCGTGTAGCGACCAAATATCCGAAGATTGCGAAAGATTATTTCTATAATAAAAAACATCAGACCGTTGAAATCATAAAGCTGAACGGTTCCATTGAACTGGCGCCTATTGTGGGACTGGCTGATGTGATCGTGGATATTGTGGAGACAGGTTCCACATTGAAGGAAAACGGCCTGGAGGTACTGGAGGAGGTTTGCCCGCTTTCCGCGCGGATGGTGGTAAATCCGGTCAGTATGAAGCTGGAGCAGGAGCGTGTGAGCAAATTGATCAGGGATTTGCGAAGCGTCATTTCATAACTGTTCAGTACCTTTACCGTTACGTTATTTCTTAGATATTGATGAAAAGAGGAGATACGAATGCGTACTTTGAAACTGACAAAGGATACCATAAGTAAAATTCTGACGGATCTGCTGAAACGCAGCCCGAATAATTACGCGGGATATGAAGAACGCGTAAACGCCATCATTGCCGATGTAAGGAGCAGGCGTGATCAGGCTGTCTTTGAATATACAGAAAAATTCGACGGTGCGAAACTCTCCGCGGCGGATATTGAGGTGACAGATGCTGAGATACGGGAGGCATATGACGAGGTGCCACCGGAGCTTCTGGATGTGATCCGTAAAGCGAAAGAAAATATCCGTGTCTACCACGAAAAACAACGGCAGTACAGCTGGTTTGACAGTTCCATCCCGGGCACGATGCTCGGACAGAAGGTAACGCCGATCGCAAAAGCCGGTGTGTATGTGCCGGGCGGAAAGGCGGCTTATCCATCCTCTGTGCTGATGAATATCATTCCCGCTAAAGTTGCCGGTGTAGAAGAAATCATCATGACGACGCCCTGCAGCAGAGAGGGGAAGGTAAATCCCGCGACACTTGTCGCCGCGAAAGAGGCCGGCGTCGGCCGGGTCTTTAAGGTCGGCGGCGCACAGGCGATTGCCGCGATGGCTTTCGGTACGGAGAGCATTCCGAAGGTGGACAAGATTGTCGGTCCCGGAAATATCTATGTGGCGCTGGCAAAAAAAGCGGTATTCGGTCATGTCAGCATCGATTCCATTGCGGGACCGAGTGAAATCCTTGTCCTGGCGGATGAGAGTGCAAATCCCCGTTATGTGGCGGCTGATCTGCTCTCACAGGCGGAGCATGACGAACTGGCCTCTGCGATTCTGATTACAACCAGTGAATCATTAGCCGCTGAAGTTTCTAAGGAAATCAATGCATTTACAAAAAACTTATCCAGACGGGAGATCATAGAAAAGTCGCTGGATAATTACGGTTATATCCTGATTGCGCCTGATCTGGACACTGCGATCGAGACAGCGAATGAGATTGCTTCAGAACATCTGGAGATTGTGACGGAGAACGCGTTTGAGGTAATGACGAAGATTAAAAACGCCGGAGCTATCTTTATCGGTCCGTACAGCAGCGAGCCTCTGGGCGATTATTTCGCAGGGCCGAATCATGTGCTGCCGACGAACGGAACTGCAAAATTCTTTTCGCCGCTTTCGGTAGATGATTTTATAAAGAAATCCAGTATTATCTCTTATTCCCGGGAGGCGCTGCAGGATGTATATCAGGACATTGCTCAGTTTGCCCGTTGCGAGCAGCTGACGGCGCACGCGAATTCGGTGCTGGTGCGGTTTGAAGATGATACGGAAATATAACAGGAAATTATCATAATAAACGGACATGACTGCTAATGCAGTCATCACCATGTATGACAGAGGGGCTTTAGAACGGAGGACAAGATGCGGCCTGGAGGTACTGGAGGAGGTTTGCCCGCTTTCCGCGCGGATGGTGGTAAATCCGGTCAGTATGAAGCTGGAGCAGGAGCGTGTGAGCAAATTGATCAGGGATTTGCGAAGCGTCATTTCATAACTGTTCAGTACCTTTACCGTTACGTTATTTCTTAGATATTGATGAAAAGAGGAGATACGAATGCGTACTTTGAAACTGACAAAGGATACCATAAGTAAAATTCTGACGGATCTGCTGAAACGCAGCCCGAATAATTACGCGGGATATGAAGAACGCGTAAACGCCATCATTGCCGATGTAAGGAGCAGGCGTGATCAGGCTGTCTTTGAATATACAGAAAAATTCGACGGTGCGAAACTCTCCGCGGCGGATATTGAGGTGACAGATGCTGAGATACGGGAGGCATATGACGAGGTGCCACCGGAGCTTCTGGATGTGATCCGTAAAGCGAAAGAAAATATCCGTGTCTACCACGAAAAACAACGGCAGTACAGCTGGTTTGACAGTTCCATCCCGGGCACGATGCTCGGACAGAAGGTAACGCCGATCGCAAAAGCCGGTGTGTATGTGCCGGGCGGAAAGGCGGCTTATCCATCCTCTGTGCTGATGAATATCATTCCCGCTAAAGTTGCCGGTGTAGAAGAAATCATCATGACGACGCCCTGCAGCAGAGAGGGGAAGGTAAATCCCGCGACACTTGTCGCCGCGAAAGAGGCCGGCGTCGGCCGGGTCTTTAAGGTCGGCGGCGCACAGGCGATTGCCGCGATGGCTTTCGGTACGGAGAGCATTCCGAAGGTGGACAAGATTGTCGGTCCCGGAAATATCTATGTGGCGCTGGCAAAAAAAGCGGTATTCGGTCATGTCAGCATCGATTCCATTGCGGGACCGAGTGAAATCCTTGTCCTGGCGGATGAGAGTGCAAATCCCCGTTATGTGGCGGCTGATCTGCTCTCACAGGCGGAGCATGACGAACTGGCCTCTGCGATTCTGATTACAACCAGTGAATCATTAGCCGCTGAAGTTTCTAAGGAAATCAATGCATTTACAAAAAACTTATCCAGACGGGAGATCATAGAAAAGTCGCTGGATAATTACGGTTATATCCTGATTGCGCCTGATCTGGACACTGCGATCGAGACAGCGAATGAGATTGCTTCAGAACATCTGGAGATTGTGACGGAGAACGCGTTTGAGGTAATGACGAAGATTAAAAACGCCGGAGCTATCTTTATCGGTCCGTACAGCAGCGAGCCTCTGGGCGATTATTTCGCAGGGCCGAATCATGTGCTGCCGACGAACGGAACTGCAAAATTCTTTTCGCCGCTTTCGGTAGATGATTTTATAAAGAAATCCAGTATTATCTCTTATTCCCGGGAGGCGCTGCAGGATGTATATCAGGACATTGCTCAGTTTGCCCGTTGCGAGCAGCTGACGGCGCACGCGAATTCGGTGCTGGTGCGGTTTGAAGATGATACGGAAATATAACAGGAAATTATCATAATAAACGGACATGACTGCTAATGCAGTCATCACCATGTATGACAGAGGGGCTTTAGAACGGAGGACAAGATGCAGGAAAACAGAATTGCAACAATCAATCGAAAGACAAATGAGACCGATATCAGCCTGACCATCAATCTGGACGGGACAGGAAAACGACAGATTCATACCGGCGTTGGTTTTTTCGATCATATGCTGTCCGGTTTCGCGCGTCACGGGTTTTTTGATCTGGAAGTCAGTGTGCGGGGGGATCTGGAAGTTGACTGTCATCATACGATCGAGGACACCGGTATTGTGCTGGGGACGGCGCTGAAGGAAGCCGTCGGCAACAAGCGCGGCATCCGCCGTTTCGGCAGCATAATTCTGCCGATGGATGAGACGTTAATATTGTCAGCCGTTGATCTGTCAGGACGGCCGTATTTTGTCATGGACGAGGCATTTACCACAGACCGCGTGGGTGATATGGATACGGAGATGGTTCGAGAGTTCTTTTATGCGGTATCCTATGCCGCCGGAATGAATCTCCATTTGAAGGTTTTGTCCGGCTCCAACAACCACCACATGATCGAAGCCATGTTCAAGGCATTCGGGAAAGCACTGGATGAAGCTGTTTCTTTTGATCCACGCGTGACGGATGTATTATCAACGAAAGGCAGTTTATAAGAGATGAAA
This sequence comes from Clostridiales bacterium, assembly GCA_021201035.1. Taxonomy (GTDB): domain Bacteria; phylum Bacillota; class Clostridia; order Lachnospirales; family Lachnospiraceae; genus Eubacterium_I. The sequence goes on along the minus strand of JAJQFQ010000032.1, from coordinate 19,767 downwards.
TACGAGCAGAAAGATGTAATTATTACGTTGTTTTTGAAGGATGGCGGGCTTGTGAAAGACTTTCACGATCATGCGCCAGCCAGAGATGCCGAAGATATGATTCGTTCGTGTAATATTCATGGCATAGATAAAATCATTCTGTTTGATCTGTCTGACGATGAGAGAGAGCACGAGGAAAATCTGCATATCATGAAAAACATCTGCGTTCTTGCGGAGATGCCGGTCTATGCGGGCGGAAATATCAACTCTGTCGACGATATTAAAAAAATTCTTTATGCGGGCTGCAGAAAGGTAATTTTGAATTCCCTGAAAAATGAGACCGCTCAGCTGGCCCGGCAGGGAGAGCAGCGATTCGGCAGAGATCACATGGCGTTGTCTATCTTTAATGTGGATCTGTTTTTCAAGCAGAAGGATTCTGTGGAAGAGTACATCAGTGAACTGGTCGTGCTGGACGAAAAGCTGGCGGGCACAATGGACAATGTGACTGATATGCCTTATTCCATTTTGCTGCAGGAGGTTACGCCGGAGAGAATCCGTGATATCCTGCTGACAGATGAAAATATCACCGGAATTTCCGCCTGTATCTTTTGCGAAGGACCGGAAAAAGTGCCGGAGCTGAAACAATATCTGAAGACTTGCGGGATCAGCACTGCTCATCTGGTATCTTCTGTCGAATGGTCGTCTTTGAAATTGAACGCGGACGGTATGATACCGGTGATCGTGCAGGATTATCAGACGAATCATGTTCTGATGCTTGCCTATATGAATGAGGAAGCTTATCAGACAACGCTGGAGACCGGCAAAATGACTTATTACAGCCGCAGCCGGCAGGAGCTCTGGATCAAGGGACTGACCTCCGGACATTATCAGTATGTAAAGACACTTCAGGTCGACTGCGACAGGGATACGATCCTCGCCAGAGTTTCACAGGTCGGTGCGGCCTGCCATACCGGAAACCGGAGTTGTTTTTTCACGGAAATAGCGGAAGCGGATTCGTTGCAGGCAAGCCTGTACGGGGTATTGAGCCGTGTTTATGATGTGCTCAAAACGAGAAAGGTACAGCCGAAAAAAGGTTCATATACCAGTTTTTTGTTTGAACAGGGCATTGATCAGATACTGAAAAAAGTGGGGGAGCAGACACTGGATCTGATCTTTGCGGCAAAAAATCCGGATAAGGAGGAACTGACCTATCAGACTACCGATCTGCTGTATCATGTGCTGGTGCTGATGGCGGAGAGGGATATTACATTGAATGATGTGCTTGAGGAACTTATGATGCGTTCCATTGCCTGAACGGATGATCATAATTAACTGCCTGTTCTCATATGTTAGGACAGGAGGGTATGAGCATGGATCAGCAGCAATATAATGACCGGAAAAGTTATGTGGAACAGGTGAGAAGCAGCTTCGGAGACCGCCCGGAAAAATCAGGGACTGTCTCATATGATGCAGAATACGAAGAAACCGGAAAAAAGAGCAGGAGTTTTTTTAAAGCAAGGCTTTTGTTTGCCGTGCTGTTGTTTCTCGGATTCGTTGTTCTCAGGCAGACAGGCTGGAGCTTTCAGGAGATTGACGCGGACAGGATTCAGGAAGAGATCAGCAGGAGTATATCGCTGCCTGAATCTGTGCCGAAACTGTCTGACCTGATTACGGTAACGGAGAACGGGGCAGCCAAGTAATTGTCCGGAAGATATTGTTTCCGTATGATTTTCCTGTTTTTTATGATAAATGGAGACAGAATTATCTTTCGATGGGAGAACTATCATGAGAAAATATGCGTTTGGTGTGGATATCGGAGGCACGACCGTGAAGCTTGGACTGTTTGAGACCGACGGAACACTCTGTGATACCTGGGAGATCAAAACCAGAACCGAAAACGGCGGCGCCGGGATTCTGGGAGATATTGCTGCAGGTATCATGGAAAAGCTGGAAATGGCAGGCATTGCGCCGGGGCAGGTCGAAGGAATCGGCATGGGCGTCCCGGGACCTGTCGGAGCGGACGGAACGGTCTTCAGATGCGCGAATCTGGGCTGGGGTGTGTTTAACGTGGAACAGACCATGCAGGCACTGACAGGATTCCGCACAAAAGCGGGCAATGACGCGAATGTGGCAGCCCTCGGTGAAATGTGGATGGGCGGCGGCAAAGGATATGAAAATCTTATCATGGTCACGCTGGGAACCGGTGTCGGCGGCGGTGTGATTTTAAACGGGAAAATTGTTCCGGGGTTTAACGGAGCAGTCGGCGAGATTGGCCATATGCATGTCAGAGATGACGAGCCGGAGACCTGCGGATGCGGAAACCGCGGCTGTCTGGAACAATATGCTTCCGCCAACGGCGTGGCGCGTATGGCGAAGCTGTATTTAAATGAACACAAAGAGGAAAGTGTCCTGCGAAGCCTGAACAGGGACGAGATCACATCAAAGCATGTTTTTGACGCGGCGAAGGATCGCGATGAGGCTGCACTGGTGATTGTGGAAGAATTCGGTAAAACACTCGGAAAAGCGCTGGCACAGGTTTCCTGTGTGATAAATCCGCGGGCCTTTGTAATCGGCGGCGGCATGGCAAAAGCCGGTGATATCGTGATCGAGGCAGTTCGTAAATATTTCGTTGAGTATGCGTTCCATGCGGCCCGCGGTACTCTTTTTGCGTTGGCGACACTCGGCAATAATGCCGGTATCTATGGCGGAGTCCGAATGATACTGGATGATTGAGAAGGAGGATTGATTTCCCTGGTAAAAGAATTACAGATAAAATATCAGAAATTACAGGAATATATTCGACAGACCGGCAGCGTAGCCGTTGCTTTTTCCGGCGGCGTGGATTCCACGTTTTTACTGCGTGTTGCGCATGACGTACTCGGCGACCGGGCGGTCGCCGTCACGGCGCGTTCCTGTTCTTTCCCGGCGCGTGAGTGGAAGGCCGCGCAGGATTTCTGCGAACAAAACGGTATCAGACACGTAGTATGCGAATCGGAAGAACTGGAGATCGAGGGCTTTCGCCGGAATCCGGAAAACCGATGTTACCTGTGCAAGCGTGAGTTGTTTGAAAAGATATGGGCGATCGCAAAGGATCAGGGCCTTCACAGCGTGATGGAGGGATCCAATCTGGATGACAACGGCGATTATCGTCCGGGTCTGCAGGCGGTGGAGGAGCTTGGGGTGCTGAGTCCGCTACGCTATGCGCAGCTTTCTAAAGCTGAGATACGTGAGCTTTCAAGGGAACTGGGATTGCCCACCTGGGATAAGCCGTCCTTTGCCTGCCTGGCCTCCCGTTTCGTTTACGGGGAGACGATCACGGAGGACAAGCTGTCCATGGTGGACCGTGCGGAACAGCTGTTGCTTGATCTGGGCTTTCGTCAGGTGCGCGTCCGTATCCACGGAACGATGGCCAGAATTGAGGTTGAACCGTCGGAATTTGAAAAACTGCTGGCAGAGGATGTACGCGAAACCGTATACAGTCAGCTGAAGTCGTTTGGTTTTTCTTATGTGACAATGGATCTTCTGGGATATCGGACGGGGAGCATGAATGAGACTTTAAAATTTTGTTGACATTCAAAGTTGATAGTGTTAGTATAAGAACCGTTATAAGATAAAGTCGTTGAACAAAAAGAGTACTTTTATGAGCTGCGATACAGAGAGCCGGAGATGCTGGAATTCCGACACGCAAGTATAAAAGGAATGGGTTTGTGAGATGTTTCCGCGAAATATATATAGCAGAGTAGCGGATGCCGTGTCCTCACGTTACAGGGGAAAGATATAAATGATTGTATCGGATAGAGGTCGTATGGATTTTTGTAATTATCCTGCGATGAACAAGGGTGGCACCACGATGATTCGTCCCTGATTGTGATTGATTCACAATCAGGGATTTTTAATATCTGAATATAGAAAGATGAGGAATATAATCATGAAACGGATTCGAAGGCTTTATAAAAAAACAGTCAGCATCATTCAGGAGACGCCGATCCGGATGTATGAGAATCTGGTCGGTGGCCGGAAAGGTTTCCTTCTGGAGAGCTATGACAAAAATTATGATACATTCACGATTTTCGGAGCGGACCCGGAGGAGATTATCACATCCAGGGGAAACGCACTCGTCATCACGAAAGCGGACGGATCTGCCGAGGTACGTGAGGGGAATCCCCATGAGCTTTTGAAAGCATATTACAATGAGTTTGAGATCAGGCAGGACAATCACGAACTTGCTTTTACCGGCGGTCTGGTCGGAAACCTCGGCTATGATTATATCCGTTACACGGAGGTGCTTCCGGATGACAATCCGGACGATATCGGCATTGAGACGATCCAGATGATGCTGATGACCCGGTTTATCGTGGTGGATCATCTGTCGGAGACAATGACGGCCGTTGTTCTGGAGGAGGATTCCGAGGAAGGAAAATCACGTGCGCTGGCCGAAGCGGCGCGGATGCTGGATGCGGCCAGAACGGATGTGCCGGAGCGTCACAGGGACGGCGCGGTTGTCCGTGACGGGAAGATCATCCACAAAACGGACACACTTGAGCAGTACAGCGAGAAGGTCGAACGGATCCGGCATTATATCCGCGAGGGTCATATATTCCAGACCGTGCTGTCGCAGCGCTGGACGATTGAAACCGGCCAGGATGGTTTTACCCTGTATAAGCATTTACGTGAGATCAACCCGTCGCCATATCTCTACTATTACAATTACGGCGATTTTGAGGTGATCGGCAGTTCTCCTGAGATGATCGTGAAACAGCAGGGGAACCGCGTCTATACCTGCCCGATCGCCGGGAGCCGGCCGCGCGGGAAATCGAAGGAGGAAGATATCGCGCTGACTGAGGAGCTTCTGGCAGATGAGAAGGAGCTGGCGGAGCATGTGATGCTGGTCGACCTTGCCCGCAACGATATGGGGCGCATCTCGGAATTCGGTACCGTCAAACTGACGGAATTCATGAAGGTGCAGTATTATTCCCATGTCATGCATATTGTCTCGCTGGTGGAGGGCCGGAAAAAGGGCGAATGCCATCCGCTGGATCTGGTCGCTTCTTTCCTGCCGGCCGGGACATTGAGCGGTGCGCCGAAGATCCGTGCGATGGAGATTATTGACGAACTTGAGACAACCCGGCGCGGGCTGTACGGCGGAGCTACCGGATACGTGGATTTCTCCGGAGATATGGATTTCTGCATTACGATCCGTACCATGGTGAAACAGGGAAACAGGGTCTATCTGCAGGCGGGAGCCGGCATCGTCGCCGATTCGGTTCCGGAAAAAGAATATCAGGAGTGCTGCAACAAGGTGATGGCTCTTGCGAAAACGCTGGTAACGGAGGAAAACTTATGATTTTGCTGATTGATAATTACGATTCATTTACCTATAATTTATATCAGTTCATGGGGATTTTCAGGGACGACATAACGGTTGTCCGGAATGATAAGATTACTATTGAGGAGATCTGGCAGATGCAGCCGGAGCGAATTGTCCTTTCTCCCGGACCGAAGAGTCCGAAGGAGGCAGGCATCTGTCTGGATGTGATCCGTGAGTTTTATGACAAGTTGCCGATTCTCGGCATCTGCCTCGGCCATCAGAGTATCGGTGAAGCGCTGGGCGGGACGGTTTCCTATGCGAAGAAGATTTTCCACGGAAAACAGTCGACGATCCGGCATTCCGGCACAGGGATCTTCGAGGGCGTGCCTTCACCGTTAAAGGTGGCGCGATATCATTCCCTTGCCGTGCAGAAGGAGGGACTGCCCGATTGTCTGGAGATACTGGCAGAGACGGATGACGGGGAGATCATGGCGATCAAACACAGGGATTATCCGGTTTACGGAATGCAGTTCCATCCGGAATCAATCTATACCGAGCACGGGAAGAAAATACTTGAGACGTTCCTGAATATATCACATGATTCGAGCGACAAAGGGGTATGATACCCAATGTCAGAAATACGTATGCAAGCATCCGATTTCTGACCTTTTGTCCCTTGTATCATCACATGGAGGATAATATGATACTTGATAAAATTGTAGAAGATAAGAAAATCCGGCTGCCGCAGCACAAAGCAAACATTTCCTTCGCGGAAATGAGAAAGCTTGCGGAGTCCTATGACGGGCCAGCGCCCGATTTCCGGGCGGCGCTTCAAAAACCGGGCATTTCCATTATCGGTGAGTTTAAGAAGGCTTCGCCGAGTCTCGGTAATATTAAGAGCAAAATTGATCTGACAGACCGGATTGATGAGTACAACGCATCCGTGGACTGCATTTCGTGTCTGACGGAGGAGGATCATTTTCTCGGAAATGTAGATTTTCTGAAGCAGATTCGGGCGATTTCCCCGCTGCCGATTTTGCGGAAGGATTTTATGATCGACGAATATCAGTTTTATGAGGCCAGGGCGATTGGCGCGAATGCGATTCTGCTGATCACGGGTATTCTGGACGATGTGCAGCTGAAAGATTTTTATCAGCTGTCCGCAGAGCTCGGGTTGGCCGCTCTGTTTGAAGCGCACGATGAGGAACAGATGGACCGGGCTCTTCGCTGCGGCGCGCAGATCGTCGGGGTGAACAACCGCGACCTGCGGGATTTTACCATCCATCTGGAGACAACAAAGCTGCTTTCGAAAATGGTTCCGGACGACCGTGTCTTCGTGGCGGAGAGCGGGATTGTGGAGGATGCGGATGTGGAGTTTCTGGCTGAATGCCGGGTGGACGCGTTCCTCATCGGCCGGGCATTTATGGAGTCGGAGAACCCGAAAGCGCTCGCGCAGCACTGGAAGGAAGTGTACCGCAGAAAGAAGGCTTCTTTGTGATGAAAGTGATTGATGGGACACGAGTTCAAATAAAAATCTGTGGTTTAAGCCGACCCGAGGACATTCGGGCGGTCAACGAATTGAAACCGGATTATGCCGGATTTGTGTTTTTTGAAAAGAGTAAAAGAAATATCAGCTTTGAAAAAGCGAAAGAGCTGCTGGCGCTTTTGAATCCTGATATTCGGTCTGTTGCGGTCTGTGTCAGTCCTACACCTGATTTTTTGAAGAAAGCAGCCGGATATGGTTTTGATATCATTCAGATTCACGGCGAGATCATGCCGGAAGTTTTTGATCGATTACAGACTCCTGTCTGGCAGGCGGTCAACTTAAAAAAAAGCATCCAATCTGATGACGCCATCGCGCATCTGATCTGCAGGCATCCGAATATCTGCGGTTATGTGGTAGACGGAGCTGACTATGGCGGCGGAAAGACCTTCGGATGGGAGGATGATGCTGATCTGGGCACTTCGGCAGCCGGAATGATCCGCCATGCGCTGTCTGGCAGGCAATTTATCCTGGCAGGCGGACTAAACGCGGAGAATGTACAGACCGGCATACGGCTTTTTCATCCGGATGTGGTGGATGTCAGCAGCGGCGTGGAACTGGGGAATTATAAGGACAGAGATCTGATGGAACAGTTTATCAGCAGGGTGAGGGAATTATAAAAGATCAGTTCCGCAGCATGCGGACAGGATAAATCAGAACATTGCGTATAGTAGAAATATAGTAACAAACATATCAGAAAGGCGAAATATCATGAAAAACGAAAAAGCTTATTACGGTGAATACGGCGGACAGTATGTCGCAGAATCGCTGATGACGACGCTGGAGGAGATCGACCGTGAGTTTGAGGCAGCCATCCGGGATCCGGAGTTTATGGCGGAATATCATTATTATCTGAAACAGTATGTCGGCCGTGAGACGCCGCTTTACTATGCGAAACGTCTCAGCGAGAAGTATGGCACGAAGATGTATCTGAAGCGTGAGGATTTAAATCATACCGGTGCGCACAAGATTAACAACGTGCTGGGCCAGATTCTTCTGGCCCGCCGCATGGGCAAGAAAAAGATCATCGCAGAGACCGGTGCGGGACAGCACGGCGTTGCTGCAGCTACCGGCGCGGCGCTGTTCGGCATGGAGTGCACCGTTTACATGGGCAAAGAAGATGTCAAAAGACAGGCGCTGAACGTGATGCGCATGGAAATGCTCGGCGCAAAGGTAGTTTCGGTCGTCTCCGGCAGCAATACCTTAAAGGATGCGACGAACGAAGCTATCCGTACATGGGCGAAGACGGCGGAGGATACGTTTTATATCATCGGTTCCGCGGTCGGTCCCTATCCCTATCCGAAGATGGTGAAGGAGTTTCAGGCGGTCATCAGCCGCGAGGCAAAGCGTCAGCATATGGAAGCCGAAGGCAGACTGCCAGATGTGGTCATGGCCTGCGTCGGCGGCGGTTCCAACGCGATCGGTATGTTTGCGGACTTCATTGATGAAAAGGATGTGGAACTGATCGGTGTGGAAGCAGCCGGAAAAGGCATTGACACGAAAGAGCATGCGGCGTCCATGGCCAGGGGAATCCCGGGTGTGCTTCACGGAAGCCGTTCCTATCTGCTGCAGGACGAGGACGGAAACGTCTGCCTTGCTCATTCGATCTCCGCCGGACTGGATTATCCGGGCGTCGGTCCGGAGCATGCGTATCTGCATGACACCGGCCGGGCGCAGTATGTGCCGATCACGGATACGGAGGCGATGGACGCGTTGATGGAGCTGACACAGATGGAGGGTATCATTCCCGCAATCGAGAGCGCGCATGCCATGGCCTATGCGTTCAAAAAAGCGAAGGAAATGACGATGGATCAGTCCATGATCATCTGTCTGTCAGGACGCGGTGATAAAGACGTAAACACGATTTCTGATTATCTGGCAGGAAAGGGATATCTGAATTAGATAAGCGATGGAGATGGCTTGCCCGTATCAGGAGAAGAAGTGATGGATACGGATCATCAGAATCAGGAGGAAAAAGTGATGAATAGAATAGAAGAGAAACTGGCACATCTGAGAGAAAAAAACGAGAAGGCGTTTATTACGTATATTACGGCTGGCCTTCCGGATCTGCCGCGCTGCGGAAAACTGATCCACGCGCTGGAGGAAGCGGGACTTGACATTCTGGAGCTGGGAGTTCCCTTTTCAGACCCCGTCGCGGACGGCCCGGTAATCCAGGATGCGTCCTATCGCTCTATCCAGAAAGGAACAACGTTGAAAAAGACATTTGATCTGGTCGAACAGGTGCGTAAAGAAGGCGTCTCCATGCCGATCGTGTTTATGATGTACTATAATACCATTACCTATTACGGTGTGGAGGCGTTTGTTGAGAAATGCGCGGCGGTCGGTGTGGATGGCCTGATTATCCCGGATCTTCCCATGGAAGAGCAGGATACAATAAAAGAGCTTCTCGGCGACCGTGATGAGACCATTCTACTGCAGCTGGTAGCGCCGGTATCCGCGAAGAGGATCCCTCAGATACTGAAGGGCGCGCGCGGTTTTGTCTACTGCGTTTCCGCGATGGGCGTAACCGGACAGAGCGGGCAGTATCATCGGGAAATCCTTTCCTATCTGAAGAATGTAAAGGATCAGTCACCGATTCCGGTCATGATGGGATTCGGCATTACGTCCGCGGAGGATGTCGCGCCGATGCGTGATATCATCGACGGCGCCATCGTCGGTTCGCATTTTATTAAGCTGATGGAAGCCAATGATTACGATCTGGATATCGCCGGAGAATATGTATCCACATTTAAGAAAAATTTTTAGGGGTGATTATATGATCAAAGAAGCGATTATAAAAATTGTAAACAAAGAAGACCTTACTTATGACGAAGCTTATACCGTCATGAACGAGATTATGAGCGGGGAAACCACGCAGACGCAGAACGCCGCTTTTCTGGCAGCTCTTTCTACCAAGAGCACTACGATGGAGACACAGGATGAGATCGCCGGCTGCGCGGCTGCCATGAGATCTCATGCACTGCCGGTTGACGCCGGAGATATGGATACTTTTGAAATCGTCGGAACCGGCGGAGACGGCGCACAGAGCTTTAATATTTCCACGACTGCCGCGTTTGTTGCGGCTGCGGGCGGTATGAAGGTATCCAAGCACGGCAACCGGGCGGCGTCCTCCAAATCAGGAGCCGCGGAGTGCCTGGAGGCGCTTGGCGTGAATATCAATCAGGAGCCGGAAAAATGTCTGGAACTGCTGGACAAAGCAGGATTCTGTTTCTTCTTTGCACAGAAGTACCATGCGTCCATGAAGTATGTCGGTGCGATTCGCAAGGAACTCGGCTTCCGCACGGTGTTTAACATTCTCGGTCCGCTGACGAACCCGATCCATCCGAAACGCCAGCTGACAGGCGTATATGATATTGCGCTTGTGGAGCCGATTGCCCGGGTGCTTTACAGTCTCGGCGTCGGAAACGGCATGATTGTCCACGGCAGGGAGAAACTGGATGAGATCTCCGCCTGCGGGCCGACGTTTGTATGTGAATTCCGAGACGGAAATTATAAGACATATGATATCTGTCCGGAAGATTTCGGCCTTGCGTCCTGCAAACCGGAGGATCTGCGCGGCGGAACAGGAGAAGAAAACGCGCGCATCACCCGTGATGTCTTAAGCGGAACCGACCGCGGGCCGAAGCGGACGACGGTGCTGATGAACGCGGGCGCATCTCTCTATGTCGGCGAGAAGGCCGCGACGCTTGCGGACGGCGTGAAGCTGGCCGCGGAGCTGATCGACAGCGGAAAAGCGATGGAGACGCTGGAGAAAGTGATAGAGATTTCGAATCAAACCTCCATGCGCTGCTGACGCAGCGCGCCAACATCCATGAAAGACGATTTTTGTAGTATCTATTGACTTTTTCTTAAAAAAGATTTATAAATATAGTTGTATAGTGAAAGGGCACCCGCGATCATCCAGACAAGGACAGGTTCGGGTGCCTGAACTGTAAAGCAGATATCCGGCAGGCGAAAATGACCGGGAGAAAATTGGCATTTATTTTTTTTACGTTTAATATACAACATAATTTAAATTATGTTGTAATATACTAATGTGAAGAACATCATATCATACGGATATCTCAGCAAACGGTGTTTTAATAAAGCAGTTTATATCAAGGGAGAGATGGGAGGATAACATGATGTAATTGATCAGATGCAGCACAGAAGCAACTTTTAATTTTCTATAGGAGGAAAAGATATGAGACAAGTAAAACGAATCCTGGCAATTCTGCTGGCAGTCTGCTTTGTCATCAGTTCTACACAGATATCGTCTTATGCCCAGATAGATTCCGGCGAAGATACTCTGGAAACTGTTGATACAGAAGACGCATCAGATGATGAAGGTGACGAATACACATCTGAATTTACGGATGAAATTGAAGGAACAGTTTCAGTATCCGAAGCGCTTGGGGGGGTCAGCTTCAATAGAGGATGAGACAGATATGCCGGCAGTTACGCTTACAGCGGACACTGACAACGGTATTTCCGTTACCGTAGATGCGCCGGAGGGCGCATTCCCGTCGGGCGTGGTCATGACCGTTGAGACCTTGACGGGCGATGACGCGGAGGCGTTTCTGAACGCTGTTGATGAGCAGGATTTCTCTTTATATGACGAGACTTACACTGTGATTGACTCGGCAATCGTGGAGATTTCTTTTTATGTTGATGGAGAGAAGGTGCAGCCGGAGACAGATGTGACAGTTACAATCAATGGTCTTGATCTGGCGACAGAAGATGAGGACGGCCTGACGGCGGACTATGCCCTCGTATATCACATGGACGGCGAAGGTACTGTGGAATGGATAGAGGACGAAGAAGGACAGGAACCCGGACTTAGTTCTTACACCTTTACCGCCAGTGAGTTCTCCGCTTATGGCGTGGTGAATGTGGATGTGGAGTATGGAATCAGTGTTGCTACAGCAGCAAGTGGCTGGGATGCGGATGATACCAGTATTAATAAGGGAACCGCCGATCATATTGACATTGAAATTAATGCAGATGCAACTCTTAACATTGACGGTGAAGAATTAACAGCATCTGTTGAATTGGAAGAGAGCGATTATACAAGCGGCAATGTTTCTCTTTCGGCAACATGGAAAGGAGAAGCTTTCGATGAATTTACTTTTGATACAAGTACTTTAGATACCAGTCAGGACACCAGTGGAAATGATCAGCTTTGTGTGGGTAGTGCTTATCCTGTGGGTACTGAAGACTACCCTGTCATATATACAATGACAATGACAAAAGACGTTACGTTTAAAAGCGATACTACTGGTAAAACATACACAGTCACAATGACATTTACGGCCTCTTTTTCCTATTGGGATGAGGGTAACGTTTGCCCCGGTCTTTCAAGTGGCAGCAGTCAGAGACCCGGCGGCAGCCAGGGACCCGGCGGCAGCCAGGGAGAGTCACAAAGCTGGGAAGATGGAGATTTTGTAGATGGGAGTGGTTTCGACTTTGTTCTGACTGCATCCTCAAGCCAGTCTTCCATTTCAATATACAAGTACGTTTATGACTCTAATGGGAACCGGATAACAGGTGATGACGTTGCGGGATCAACGTATACGTTTAATATTTATAGTTCGAATGGTACATTGGTAAAAACAATCTACCTGAGTCCCAGTTCGGACGGCATGGCATATTACCTCACTATTCTTGATGAGGGAAGTTATTATGTAGTGGAAGCAGATCCGTCTGATGTGACGATAGGTGACTATGAATATGTAAATACAAACACAAGTACCATACAGACAGACTATGATGCAAATGGAAATGCATCGGCTGGAGATGCTCAGGAAACGGATACTTGTACGACTGTTACTGTCGAAGTGGATGAGGATTCCAGTGCAACATTTGTGATAAACAATTATTACGCGGAAACCACCGAATTTACAGCTACTAAGACGTGGGAAGATGATGATGATGTGTACGGTAATCGGCCGGAAGAGATTACTTTACAGCTTTACCAGGGGTCCGCTGAGTACGGTAATGCAGTGACCGTGAAAGAAAATGATAATGGTGATTGGACTTACACATGGACTGACCTCCCGAAAACTGACAGTGATGGAAATGACTATAATTATTCAGTCAAGGAGACTTCTGTTGGGGGCTATACCACAAGCTATGTGTATATCTACAGTTATACGGATTCCAATGGTGATACGCGGACGGGTACTGTTAATGACCTTTCTGATATAACCGTGGAGGATTATACCGTAACCAGCGTTGAAATTACCAACACTTTGGACACGACTTCTGCGACGGTCAAAAAAGTTTGGGATGATAACAACAATGAACTGGGTTTCAGACCAGAAAGCATTACCGCAACGCTGTATTATTCTTATATAGATTCTGATAATGTAACACATTACGGTATACTCTATTCTTATACAGACAGCGAAGACAACACGTTCTATACGACAAGTTCTGAGGATGGAACGGCTGTAACTGAAACATTGTCTGGCGACAGCACCAGTGCAGAGTGGGGCACCATTGAATGGACAGGTCTGCCTTTATATATCAATGGCTATAAAGTGACTTACAGCGTGGTGGAAAGTTTTGATAATTCCAGCTACTATAATACTGATTCTTCTACGGATAGCGATGGCAACATCATCATCACCAATACGCTTAATATTGGTGAGTTGTCTATTACAAAAATAGTGAATGATCCGGGAAATAATGCATTGAGTCATACATTTACTTTTACTGTGAGCGGGCTTGAAGATACCGGTCTGACAGAGGTTACCATAGATATATATAATGAGGATGAATCTTTATACAGTTCAGGTTCATATACTATTACGAATGATGGCACTGTTTCTTTCACGCTTACGGGAGGGCAGACGGCTATTCTTTACCTGCCTACAGGTTCAAGCTACACGGCGACATATACTGTAGAAGAATCTGCAAGTGCGAGTTGGAATACTCTCGTTACCTATGATGGAACAACAAATAGTATGAGCAAATCCGCCGAGGTGTCCGTCACCGCCGGTGAGACCACCAAAGTGACTTATACTAACACGATCACAGGCAGTGCCAGTATTGTGATTACTAAAAACTGGAGCGATTACAGCAATAAATATTCTACCCGTCCGGATAATGACGGGACGAGCTTTGCCGTAACATTGACGCCGGTGATGAAGACTACTGTTGGCGAAACAACTACCTATTCGCTTGATACGGATAACTCTATTTCCACCACCGGTACATGGACCGTGGGTAATGATTCTGACATTTGGACGATTACGCTGAATGATGTCCCCGTCTATGACTCGGATGGTAACGCCATTACCTACGCGATCACTGAGACCAACCTTGAATTTTACACGCTTACCGCTGACGCGCTGAGTACTATGGAAATTGGTGGTGTGACTTACTACATTATTACTCCCGCGACTTCCACAGCCGTTGAACTCACCAACAAGCTGGACACCGCCAGCGTCACCGTGACCAAGACCGTGGTGGACGAGGAGGGAAATGCGGTTACGGATAATACCGACAGATTCAGAATCGCTCTGTACGCCTACACACGCACCTGGGACGAGACTAGCGGGGCATATGTGTATACGGCGGCGTTGGATGCGGGCGGTGATCAGATAATCTTTGAGACTACCCTTACTTCGGGGGGAAGTATTACATACGACAACATTCCTCTGGGCTACTACTGGTCAGTCAGCGAGTGGGTACCCGACAATAATAAGACTGCCTACACTGCGGATTTTACCGTTTCCGATGAAAGCATCGTAGGCGGAGATACATATCGGTGGTACTATGGCACAAGTGATCTCTGGATCAACACCTATCGCTATATTTATATCGACAGCGAGGACGCTGATATCTCCATCGGCATTGAAAACACGCAGTAGGAGGTCTCTATTGATCCTACCTCTGATTTCCCGGCGGCGACAAAGACCCTGACCGGCAACGGTGATGAGGAGACCGAATATATTTTCCGATTCATTATGCGGGATATTGACCGGAATGCGGTCGCTACCGGCACAGCTACAGTAAAGATGGACGGTACGCCTGTGTCTGTCACATGGGACTATTCCAATGAGGATGCCCTGACCTATACTTCAACCGGTACATATGTCTATACCATCGTTGAGTCGCAGTATTATGATGATAGTTACAGTACATATGCGGGGGTGGATTATACAGATACAACCTATACCATGGTGGTGACCGTTACTATAGACGAAGATGGCCAGTTGGTTGCTTCTACGGCTATTTATAAAAACTACGGCGAGGATGATCAGGCTGAGGTTGATTCTGCGGATTTCGAGAACACTTACGATGCCGATGATGCAACTTATACGCTGGTTGGATTAAAGAGTCTGGAAGGTCGGACAATCACAGCAAATGAGTTTACCATCTCCATCCAGGAATATACGGATGAGGAATTCGAGACGCCAAACGGCGAACCTGTTACCACCGGAACCGAGGCCAATGGAAGGTTTGATTACACCTTTACCTTTGACGAGGTGGGCAATTACTACTTTACCATCACCGAGGCGGCAGGCAGCGAGACGGGGATGACCTACGATACGGATACCACCTATTATCTGTGGTTCGCGGTGTATAACACGGTGGATGAGAATACGGGGGATGCGGTTCTTGGTGTCAGCTTCCGCTATAAAACTTCTTTGAATGCGGAGTGGAGCAATGATTATACTCCCCTGGAATCCATTACCTTCGCGAATACTTATGAAGCTGCCGGATCTACGATTCTGCAAGTACGCAAGTACATGACGGGGCGGACGTTCAACGAGGATGATGAGTTTACTTTCCGGGTGACCGCCGTAAACGGTGCGCCGCTGCTGGAGATTGATTCAAATGGCAAAGCGTATACCGTTTCTGACGGAACCGACGCTGACGGAAACGAGTGTAAAGTCTATACCGGTACAGATGATAGTGTATTCTACGTCTATACCGACAGCGACGGCAACAGTTATATCCTGATTACCGTCACCGGCGCGCAGCTGCTTGAGACAGCCGGTTCTGACAGTACCGGATATTATGCTGCTGTTGATCTGCTCACTCTTTACTATACACAGGACGATATAGGCAGTGTTTACACCTATCGTGTGACAGAAGAGCAGGGCAGTGCCAACGGCGTTAGCTATGATGTCTATGATTACGGTCACGCCGTGGATGTGACGGTGTCTGATGCCGGAAATGGTAATCTGAGCGTTACCAAATCGAATACTGCAAGTATAGAGGGAACGAATGGGGAGGCCATTGTGGTCAACACCTTCTCTCAGGGGAACGTGAATATCTACGGAACCAAAGTCTGGGTGGACGGCAGTGCATCGCACGACAATACCACGGAAGTGGAGCTGACACTTTATTACTCGACGGATGGCGGCACGACCTGGACGGCGTGGACTTCGAACGGGGACGGCACATGGTCTATCGAAGGCAGTGGCTCCTATACCTTGTCATGGGGTACTTATAATACAAATAACTGGCGGATTCTGGATCTTCCTCAGTATTCTTCTGCCGGCGCAGACATGATTTATAAAGTGGTGGAGACTACAATTAATGGTTATGTGACTACCTATGACACGACAGATGACGATGCAGGCGATGCAGAGGCGGTTCCCTCTGATAATTCTTCTACCAACCGTTACACGATTACCAATACGATTGAGCAGGAGTATCTGACCATCTCCGGCACGAAGACCTGGGTGGACGGCGGTCTGACACACGACAACAGCGAAGATGTCACCCTGGTAGTCACCCGCAGCAGTGCTTCTGTTGAGACGGAAACCCTGGAAGAGGAAACGGACTACACGGTAAGCTGGAATGGCAATACTTATACCATTACAGGTACCGGGAATGGCTTGCCAAAGTATGATGATGCCGGTTATGTGTATACTTATACTGTAACCGAGTCCGCCACCAATGGACAGATAACCATTACGATTGATGGTGTGGAATATACATACGATGTCACCTATGACGGCTATGACATCACCAACACCCGTGAGGAAGAGGAATCCACGAGTAACAAAACGGAAGACGGCGCCGCCGACAAAAATGGGACGACATCTGAGGGCACAGCTTATGCTGCCTACAGTGAGGTTTCCGTGGGTGATGAGATCATTTATACCATCAGCTACTACAACGGAAATAATACATCAGCTGCTATCACGATAAAAGATATTCTGGATAACGGCGTGACCTGGGTTTCTGCCACGAACCCGAAAACCTGGACGGATACTGCTTCAAATTCTTATAGCATTTCGGGAGAGTCGGAGGGCACGGATTCCGGCGGTGAAACGTATCAATATGGCGGCACAGTTACATGGAGTTTTACGGCGGATGCTTTTGAAAGCGGCACCGTCACGCTGACCGTGAAGGTCAATGAGAATGCGAAAACCGCGGGCGATGCGCTGAGCGAAGACTGGAATGACACTGCCACCGTGGACAATCAGGCAACCGTTACAATCGCGGATAATGAAATGGTAACGGATATTGTTACCAACCCGCTGGAGGATGATGATCCGACGGCTCCGACCAAATCGGTTGAAATTTATGATGGTGATGAGGACGGCGATGCCGACTATGACGACGACGACGATTCCGTATCCGTCGGCGATGCCATTACCTATCGCATCAGCTACTATAACAACCTGGCTGCTACGGCAACCGTGACCATCACCGATGTGCTTGACGATGGCGTGACCTATGGATCCAGCACAGATGAAGGCACCTATGATTCAGACACCCATACTGTTACCTGGGAACTCACGGTTGCGCCTTTCACCGGCGGATATGTATATGTGACGGTTACCGTGAATGACAATGCAAAACTGTCTGAGAATACTTATGACGTAAAAGGTGACGGAACTCTGGATTATGGTGTTAATGAAGAAAACACGACAGCTTCCATCGCAGATGAGGCGAGTGTGACCGTTGGCAACCAGGACAGCCAGTATACTGACGTGGTGGAGAACCCGCTGGACAGCGACGAACCGCAGGAGCCCGCAAAGACCATCAGCGCGAACAGCCCGGACGGATACACGACGAGTACGGAAACTGTTGAGGGCGAGGATGGCGCTGCGGACACGGTAACTTATAACAACAGCGTAGGTGTGGGAAGCACGATTGAGTATGTGATCAGCTGCTACAACAATCATAATTACAAAACAACAGTCACCATCACGGATGAGCTGGACGACGGCGTGACGTTTGTCTCTGCCAGCAATGGCGGTTCGGTTTCAGGTCAAAGCGGAGATGAATCTACCTTCTATTATGGCGGAACAGTGACATGGACGCTTGAAGTCGAGCCTCTCACGGAAGTTACGGTTTATCTTGAGGTTCTGGTGAATGAGAACGCCAGGATTACGGAAGAAGGTGAGGATACAGCCACCGTGGAGAATCAGGCGACCGTAACGGTCGGCGAGGTTTCAAATGATACGAATATCGTTGTGAACCCGGTGGATCCCGATGAGCCCGGAGATCCGGATAAGGTGGTTTCCGCGGCAAGCGAAGCCGGTATTGACGGTGCGAACGTATCGGAAGGCGATCAGATTACCTACACCATCAGCTTCTATAACCATAATAACAGTTCTGCCGATGTCACGATCGTGGATGAGCTGGATGATGGCGTAGATTTTGTTTCAGCTTCCTTCGACGGCACCGCTCTGACTTATGATGAGGAAAATGATGTTTCTGCAGTGACCTCGTCGGACGGCGATGTAACGATCGCCTATGACAAGGATAGCCATACGGTTACCTGGACGATCGAAAACGTCAGTGCTTTTACCGGAGGTGAGGTGGATCTCACGGTAGAAGTCAACAGCAGTGCGGTTATACAGGTTGCAAACGATGCGGAAGTGACTGTCGGCGGCAACAAGCAGACAACTGACGTGGTCACCAATCCGGTGGATGATGAGCCGGAAGACCCGGTGAAGACGGAGAGCGACCATCGTATCGTTGATACAGATGAAGACGGAACGATCACATATGACGATGTGGCCGTTGCTGAAGAGATCACCTATACGATCAGCTACTATAACTATTATGGAACGCCGGCCACAATCACGATCGAGGACACGCTGGACGATGGCGTGGAGTATATTGATTCCTCTGACGACGGCGTATATGATCCCGATACGCATACAGTTACATGGACGCTGAAAAATGTCGAAGCATATGAGCACGGCACGGTTACCCTGATTGTGAAGGTGACTGATGCCGCGAAGGAGACGGCTTCCGATGAGACAGAGGCTACGGTGGAGAACCAGGCGACCGTGACGGTCGGCGACGACGGCGGAAATACGACCAATCTTGTCATAAATCCGCTGGAGGACGATGACCCGCAGGATCCGGAGAAGACGGAGAGCGGGTATGGTGAAGGCACCGAGGTTGAGGAAGAAGACGGAAATGTCATATATTATGACAAGGTATCCGTGGGCGATGAGATCACCTATACGATCAGCTACTATAACCATTATGCGGAATCGGCGACGATTACCATCGAGGATGTGCTTGACGAGGGCGTAGATTATGTGGAAAAATCTGCCTCTGACGGCGGTACCTACGATGAGGAGACCCGCACTCTTACATGGATCCTCGAGAATGTCGCACCATTTACGGAAGGCAGTGTCACATTCACGGTAACGGTAAATGAAAAGGCCATGACGTATACGGAGGGTGAGACAGATGCAGACGGCAACGCGGCAGCGGTCATTGAGAACCAGGCGACCGTGACCGTCGGTGATGTTGACAACACCACCAATATCGTGATCAACCCTCTGGAGGATGATGAGGCGGAGGAACCGGAGAAGACCGAGTCCGCCATCACAGACGCAGAGACAGGGGAGACTTACGAGCCGACAGAGCAGACATCGGTTGAGAACGAAGACGGAACAGCGACAGTTACATACAACGGCGTGAATGTCGGGGATGAGATCAC
>JAJQFQ010000079.1:240-4789 GCA_021201035.1 Clostridiales bacterium | reverse complement strand
TGATGATCAACGATGACGTTTATGGTCGTCTGACGCCGGATGAGATCGACGGCATTCTGGCAAAGTATAACTGATGCTGCCTGAGATTTCACTGAATATTCTGGATATCGCTCAGAATTCCATCTCTGCAAAAGCCTCTCTGGTTCAGATTACGGTTGAGACTGATACGGTCAGTCGCCGGCTTCGTGTGGTCATTGAGGACGACGGGAAGGGTATGTCAGAGGAAGTCGTGGCGGCGGTGACAGATCCTTTTTATACGACGCGGACGACGCGCAGCGTCGGTCTGGGTATTCCGTTTTTAAAACAGGAAGCAGAGTGTACGGGAGGAGAGTTTTCAATCTGCTCTGAGCCCGGAAGAGGCACGGTAGTGTCTGCCGTATTTTGTACAGACCATATCGACTGTATGCCTCTGGGAGATGTGAACGCCACGATTTTATCTCTCGTGACGATGAATTCATATCCCGACTTTTTATATCGAAGGATGGTGGACGGCCGTTCTTTTTCGCTGAATACCCGTGAGATGAGGGAGATTCTGGGGAATATACCGTTCGATCAGCCGGAAGTATATACGTTTCTGAGAGACTATCTGGAAGAAAATGAAACTGATGTGAAAGCGTCGTCAACAGATTGAATTGTGTGATGCTTTCATGTATATGATTCACTGATTATTTTGGAGGAATACGATGAAATCATTGGAAGAATTAAAAGCAATCCGAGAGAAGATGCAGGGACAGGTCGGCCTTCGCTCCAGCGATGCTGACAGTACCCGTGTCGTGGTCGGCATGGCTACCTGCGGGATCGCCAGCGGCGCCCGCCCCGTTTTGAATCTGCTTTCGAATGAAGTGCAGTCCAGACAGCTGGACGGCATTGTTGTTACGCAGACCGGATGCATCGGCCTTTGCCAGTACGAGCCGATCGTAGAGGTATATGAGCCGGGCAAAGAGAAAATTACATATGTAAAAGTAAACGAAGAGAAGGCAAAAGATATTCTCGAAGAGCACCTGATCGGCGGAAATGTTGTTGAAAAATATCTGCTCCGTATGGATGAGAATAAATAAAGGAGGGAGTGACTGATATGTATCGAACTCACGTATTGGTTTGCGGTGGTACCGGTTGTACTTCCTCCGGAAGCGCACAGATCATCGAGACATTTAAACAGGAAATAAAAAAGAACGGTCTGGAAGAGGAGATTTCTGTTGTACAGACAGGCTGTCACGGACTTTGTGCCGAAGGACCGGTTGTGATCATCCAGCCGGAGGGCATTTTCTACGCGAGAGTGCAGGCGGACGATGTAGAGGAGATCGTTGCCGAGCATCTGCTGAAAGGCAGGATCGTAGAGCGTCTGGTTTATCATGATGCAAAGAAGTTTGACGGATATGCATCTCTGAATGAGACCGTATTTTATAAGAAACAGCATAGAATCGCTCTCCGCAACTGCGGCGTGATCAACCCGGAGAGCATCGACGAGTATATCGGCACCGGCGGATATGAGGCTCTCGGCAAGGTTCTGACCGAGATGACGCCGGATGAAGTGATTCAGACGATTCTGGACAGCGGACTTCGCGGACGCGGCGGCGCAGGCTTCCCGACCGGATTGAAGTGGAAATTCGCTTCCGGCAACCGCGGCAATGTTCAGAAATATGTCTGTTGCAACGCGGACGAGGGTGATCCGGGTGCTTTCATGGATCGTTCCGTTCTTGAGGGTGATCCGCATGTTGTTCTGGAGGCCATGGCCATTGCGGGTTACGCGATCGGCGCCAGCCAGGGATATATTTACGTACGTGCGGAGTATCCGATTGCGGTAGAACGTCTGAATATCGCTATCGGTCAGGCAAAGGAATACGGCCTGATCGGCAAGAATATTTTTGATACCGGATTTGATTTTGATATCGAGCTTCGTCTCGGTGCAGGCGCGTTCGTCTGCGGTGAGGAGACAGCCCTTATGACCTCTATCGAGGGTAACCGCGGCGAGTCGCGCCCGAGACCTCCTTTCCCTGCGGTGAAGGGTTTGTTTGAGAGTCCCACGATTCTGAACAACGTTGAGACATGGGCGAACATTCCGCAGATCATTGTCAACGGACCGGAATGGTTTTCTTCCATGGGTACGGAGAAGTCCAAGGGTACGAAAGTATTCGCACTCGGCGGCAAGATCAATAATACCGGTCTGGTGGAGATCCCGATGGGTACGACGCTGCGTACTGTCATCGAGGATATCGGCGGCGGCATTCCGAACGGCAAGAAGTTCAAGGCTGCCCAGACCGGCGGCCCGTCCGGCGGATGTATCCCGGCGGAGCATTTTGATATTCCAATCGATTATGATAACCTGATCAGCATCGGTTCCATGATGGGGTCCGGCGGACTGATCGTTATGGATGAAGATACCTGTATGGTAGATATCGCGAAATTCTTCCTGCAGTTCACGGTTGACGAGTCCTGCGGAAAGTGTACACCGTGCCGCGTTGGAACGAAGCGGCTGCTGGAGATCCTGGAGAAGATCACGAGCGGGAGAGGTACCGTTGAGGACATCGATAAGATGGAAGAACTGTGCTACTACATTAAGGAGAACGCACAGTGCGGACTGGGACAGACAGCGCCGAACCCGGTATTGTCTACCCTTCGTTATTTCCGAGACGAGTATATGGAGCATGTCGTGAACAAGCATTGCCCGGCCGGCGTATGCAAGAAACTGATTACCTACAAGATCGACCCGATCAAGTGTAAGGGATGTACGCTTTGCGCGCGTAACTGCCCGGTTGACGCGATCGAGGGCTCGGTGAAGACCGCCCACAGCATCGACACGAGCAAGTGCATCAAGTGCGGAACCTGTATTGACAAATGTCGTTTCGGCGCGATTTACAAAGAGTGATGGAGGTATCAGTAATGGAATATGTGAATATTAAGATTAATGGCGTAGAGATTTCTGCTCCGGCAGGCTCTACCATTTTAGAGGCAGCGCGCCTTGCAAACATTGAGATACCGACCTTATGCTATTTGAAAGAGATCAATGAGATCGGCGCTTGCAGGATGTGCGTTGTAGAGGTAAAAGGGGCCAGAAGCCTTGTGACAGCCTGTGTATATCCGATCAACGAGGGTATGGAGGTATGGACCAATACCCCGAAGATCATCGCTTCCCGGAGAAAGACACTTCAGCTTCTTCTCTCAAACCATGACAGAAAGTGCCTGTCCTGTGTCCGCAGCGGCCGTTGCGAGCTGCAGAAGCTCTGCCACGATTATAATGTGGATGACGAGGGGCTGTATGACGGTGAACGGAACCATTTTGAACTGGATACATCCGCAGCCCATATGGTGCGTGACAACAATAAGTGTATCCTTTGCCGCCGCTGTACCGCTGTCTGCGCGAAGACGCAGGGCATCGGCGTGATCGGCGCGAATGAGCGCGGATTCAGGACCTTTATCGGCTCCGCTTTCAATATGGATCTGGCCGAGACGAGCTGTGTCTCCTGCGGACAGTGTATTGCTGCATGTCCGGTCGACGCGATCTATGAGAAAGACAATACGGCGGATGTATTCGCGGCGTTGGCGGATCCGGATAAATACGTGATCGTTCAGACCGCTCCGGCCGTGCGTGCCGGCCTGGCTGAGGCGTTCGGTTACCCGATCGGTACGGATGCGGAGGGCAAGCTTGCCGCGGCGCTTCGCAGACTCGGCTTTGACAAGGTGTTCGATACGAACTTCAGTGCCGACCTGACGATCATGGAGGAGGCCAATGAGTTCCTTGACCGTGTACAGAACGGCGGGAAGCTGCCGCTGATCACCTCCTGTTCCCCGGGCTGGATTAAATACTGCGAGCATTATTTCCCGGATATGACGGAGAATCTTTCCAGCTGCAAATCCCCGCAGCAGATGTTCGGCGCCATCGCAAAGTCCTACTACGCGGAGAAGATGGGCATTGATAAAGAAAAGATGGTTGTTGTCAGCGTGATGCCGTGTACCGCGAAGAAGTTCGAGATCGGCAGAGATGATCAGGCGGCGAACGGCGTGCCGGATGTGGATATTGCCATCACGACCAGAGAGCTTGCCCGTATGATCGAGCGTGCCAGCATTGTATTTGATACCCTTCCGGATGAGAAGTTCGACGAGCCCCTCGGACTCGGCACCGGTGCAGCCGTTATCTTCGGTGCGACCGGCGGCGTGATGGAGGCGGCGCTTCGTACCGCGGTAGAGAAGCTGACCGGTGAGGAGCTTGCCAGCCTTGACTTCACGGATGTCAGAGGTACACAGGGCGTCAAGGAAGCTACATATAATGTGGCCGGTATGGATGTGAAGGTTGCCGTTGCTTCCGGCTTAGGGAATGCCAGAGACCTGTTAAAGAAAGTGCAGGCCGGAGAGGCTGATTATCATTTCATCGAGATCATGGGATGCCCGGGCGGCTGTGTAAACGGCGGCGGTCAGCCCCAGCAGCCGGGTTATATCCGCAATACCGTGGATATCCGTGCGATGCGTGCGGAGGTTCTTTACAATATCGATAAGAACAATCCGATCCGGAAATCACACGAGAATCCGGCGATCATCGAGCTCTATGATACGT
>JAJQFQ010000079.1:0-230 GCA_021201035.1 Clostridiales bacterium | reverse complement strand
TCTCGGCGAGCCTGGCAGTCACAGAGCACATGAGCTGCTTCATACAACCTACGTAAAACGTGTGGTAAATAAAGACTTATAAAAGAAACTTAATCTGAGAATTGAAAGCCATGCCGGGAATCCCTGACATGGCTTTCGTATTTCGTCATATCGTGTGATGATGCCCGCAAAAACAACTTTACAGGCAGGAATAATTTTCTTATAATAAGAAAAGTGATACAGTTTTTAAG
>JAJQFQ010000172.1 GCA_021201035.1 Clostridiales bacterium | reverse complement strand
TTATATTTTTCCTCATAAACACTTTTCAGTGCGATAATCTTCCGTATCTCCTCGTCATAATCCAGACTGTTGATATCCTGCAGCTGTTCAGGCGAAAAGCCGAGATGTCCTCCGGCACGCGGCCCCTCGATCACCAGGAAATCCGCCGTGCGCTGATATTTTTTGTCCCATAATTTCAAAATAACCCGAGCCGACCGTTCACTGGAAACAATGGGCGCAATAGCAACATCATATCCCGCCGCATACTCAGGAAGTTTCGAAGGAAAACCCGCACCGGAAATAATCGCGTCAACGCCCGCTTCACAAACCGTCTTCACATAGAGTTCATAGAGCTGGGTGACCGACATAATATTGACACCCACCAGTCCTTTACCGCCCGAAAGCTCCTTTGCCCGCCGGATCTGCTGCGGCAAAACGCGAAGATTCGCTCCTTCCGGATCCATATCAAACTCCGGATCATCATACCCGACCTGCGCCGTTGAGATAACGCCCATGCCTCCTTCCTTTGCCACTGCTCCGGCAAGTCTGCTGCGGCTGACGCCGATACCCATACCGCCCTGAATGATCGGGATCGGCAGAGTCCTGCCGTGTAACCGCACTGATTTCATTAACATATTTTATCCTCCAAAGCCCCTGCCTGTCAGACGGCATTTTCCCTCAGATATCAAAAACAAAAAACGAATACCGCCGACAGAACATTTTTACCTTTTTATTGTACTGAATATAAGAAATTCAGTCAATGATAATATCTGTGAATAAAATGAACATTTCTTAAACTATTATAAACTTATCATGATTACAAACCCTGTTACATAACATCTATAAAAAGCACACAGGCAATATATGCGACATCATTTGAAAAAAATATGCATTCCCGCTGCATTGGCTGCAGCTTTCCTTACGGTTTTTGCCCTGTCAAACATCTGCGGTCAGACACAAAATAGCATCATTCATGATGCCGATGAAGCATTTAACACCTATACGGATGAATTATTCCGTCAGGAGGTATCCGCAAACCCGCTGACGCTGCAATATACCCTGCAATCACCGGAGGACTATGACATTACCGAATACAGTACGGAACTCGGCGTTTACTCTGCGGAAAATATTTTTATTTCAGCCGCACTTGTGGAAAATATATCGGCCGTACTGAACGGATTTGACGAAGCCTTCCTTTCCACAGAAAACCGGCTGACCCGGGACGTGCTTCTGGACGCAATGGAAAATACAATCACCGCCGCAGAATTTCCTTATTATGAGGAACCGCTGCGTCCGTCCACCGGCGTGCAGTCGGAACTTCCTGTTCTGCTCGCGGAATACAGTTTATCGGACGTTCAGGATATTCGGGATTATCTTGAGATTCTTGAGAGTCTTCCGGATTATCTGGAAAGTATCTGCCTCTACGAGCAGGAAAAGCAGAAACAGGGACTGTTTATGTCCGCTGCCGCGGCGGATACTGTCATTGCCCAATGCGAAGACTTTGCCGCGGCGGGAGAGAACAGCTATCTTATCTACACATTCGAAGAACGAACAGACCATCTGACCGGCCTGACTGAAAATGAACGGACCGCTTATCAGAAGCAGAATCAAACCGTCGTCACTCAACAGGTGCTTCCGGCGTTTCAGGAGATCGCCGATACACTCTCTGTTTTGTGCATCTGCACATACACAGATAACGTTTCCGGCACAGCAGAATCATCCGCAAACCATTCCGTTCCGGAAGAATCCGGCAACGATTCAGACGAAAATCCGGACGGTCTTTGCCGATTTCCGCTCGGAACAAACTATTATGCCTTTCTGGTTAAATCTTATACCGGCAGTTCGGGCTCCGTTGAAAGTCTGAAAACACGCATAGCCGCGCAGCGTGCTCTGGATCTGTCGAAAATCGCGGCTCTGTTGGAAAAACATCCGGATCTTGCATCACAATCACTCTTAGCGGATGCGCCCTGTGATACCGTAGAAGAAATGCTGGATCTCCTCCGGACACGGATGTCCGAAGACTTTCCGCCTGTGCAGGAATGTAACTACACCGTCAAATATGCGGACGCGGCCATGGCCGATTATCTGGCTCCCGCCTTTTACCTGACCTCGCCGCTCGACGACAGTTCTGAAAATTTCATTTACATAAACGATATAAACGGTTATGAGGGAATCCGGCTGTTTACCACACTGGCTCACGAAGGCTTTCCCGGACACCTGTACCAGAACGTATATTTTAACAGCACTAACCCGGCTCCCATCCGCACCCTGTTCGGGCCGGTCGGATACGCTGAAGGATGGGCAACCTATACGGAAATGATCTCTTATCAATATGCCGGTCTCTCCGAAGAGATGGCAGAATTTTTGTCTCTGGAACAATCCGCCGTCCTGAGCCTGTATGCCACAGCAGATCTGTATATCCATTCTGAAGGCTGGACTTTTTCGGATACACTGGATTTTTTCTCTGATTACGGATTTTCAGATGAAGAAACCATCCGCGATATATTTGACCTGATCGCGGCGGAACCGGCTCATTATCTGAAATATTACATAGGATATCTTGAATTTTTGGAGCTGAAAGAATATGCCGCAGAAGCATTTGACTCCGACTACTCAGACCCGGCCTATCACCGGGCCATGCTCGAAATGGGGCCGGCTCCCTTCAGTATTCTGAAAAAATATCTGAACGATTATTATTATACTGATAATGGCAGAGTCAAATACAATTGAAATTCAGGAAAAATATCCATCCTGCTCAGCCGTCCTGTTCGGCATCATCCTGCTCAGCCAACAGCTGACTGTAAATCTCGCGTTTCCCGACGCCCCGGTCTCTCGCCACCTGCTTCATGGCGGATTTCCGATCCATCCCGCCGTCTGTGTAATAAGCCAGATGTTCTCCGACTGTCAGATTCAGCCAGTCCTCCTGCTGCTTTCGGATCAGTTCCCTGCGGTTCTGTCCTTCAATGACGATCACACACTCTCCCAGCACGCCCTGCGCTTCATAAAAGTCAATCGCTTCGGTAAATGTTGTTCGAAACGCCGTCTCATACTTTTTGGTGAGTTCCCGGCAGACGGCAATCCTCCTGTCTCCCAGCGCGGCGGACAGTTCCTTCAGAGTAGCGATCAGATGATGAGGCGCCTCATAGACGATGATCGTCCGGGTATCCGCCGCCATCTCCTCCAGCACAGCCGCGCGCTCTTTTTTTTCCTTCGGAAGAAACGCCTCAAAGGAAAAACGCCGGGTCGGCAGACCGGACAGCGTCAGTGCCGTAATACATGCGGCCGCTCCCGGCAGGGATGTAACCTCGATTCCCTGCTCATAACAGATTCGCACCAGTTCTTCCCCCGGATCCGAGATCCCCGGCGTCCCGGCGTCCGTGATCAGAGCAATATTCTGACCTGCCCGCAGTTTCTCCGCCAGGACATATGCCTTGTCAAATTTATTATACTCATGGTAACTGGTCAACGGCGTTTTGATCTCAAAATGATTCAGCAGCCGGATGGAATTCCTCGTATCCTCCGCAGCGATCAGATCCACCTCCCGCAGCGTCCGCAGGACGCGCAGCGTAATATCCTCCAGATTTCCGATCGGGGTTGCACAC
The DNA here is from genome assembly GCA_021201035.1 of Clostridiales bacterium. Classification (GTDB taxonomy): domain Bacteria; phylum Bacillota; class Clostridia; order Lachnospirales; family Lachnospiraceae; genus Eubacterium_I. Next base: position 1,243 of record JAJQFQ010000172.1, on the reverse strand, counting down.
AGATATAATTTTCCCGCCATATGTCTTGCATCCTTTCTCCGGATAGGAATGCCGCGTCAAATTCCATATCGGGATTTTAATTTTCAAACGTTCGCTATATTGTTAATACCCATATACATCATAAATTTCATCCGTATATACACCTGGTTCCCGGTATACAATCAGCGGCTTCTCCACCGTCATCCGCGGCCGCGCGCCGCGAATACCCTCGATCAGAACCATATTCGGTTCCCGGTCAGCATAAGGATGAACCAGCCGCATCCGTTTCGGCTCCACACGATACTGCACCATCAGAGAAATAATCTCAGCCAGACGAAACGGCCGGTGTACCATGAAAAAATGTCCGCCCGGCACCAGCAGCTTTGCACTCTCGCGTATCACATCCTCCAACGTACACAACACTTCATGTCGGGCAATCGTCTTCGCCTCATCCTGGTTCGTCAGCCCATGACTGCCGGTCATATACGGAGGATTGGCCGTGACCACATCAAAAGAAGACGCCCCGAAAATATTCGAAGCGTTCCGTATATCTCCCTCTACAATGTCGATCTGATCCTCTAAATGATTGAGAGACACGCTCCTGCGTGCCAGATCCGCGCTGTACGGCTGTATCTCCAGGCCGGTAAAGTGCCGTCCTTTCGTCTTTGCGGAGAGAAGCAGCGGAATAATCCCGTTTCCGCATCCGAGATCCAGGCACACCGCTCCCCGCTTCACGACAGCAAAACCGGACAGCAGCACTGCATCCATCCCAAAACAGAACTTGCGCGGATTCTGAATGATCTGATATCCGTTCCTTTGAAGATCATCCACGCGCTCTCCCGGCAGCAGATTATTCATTTAACTTTGATTTTCCCCCTTTATCTTCCAGCGCAGACAGCTTTTTCATCTCTTCTTTACTCAGACGGTCACGGTCTTTGCGCCGCCGGCCCTTAAACTTCAATTCTCCGACCGGATATTCCCGAATCTCCTTCTCTTCGCCATTATCCACAACCACCTTTACCATCTGCCGCAGAACACTGACACTGGAAACCTCGCCTTTCAGGCCATCGGATGTCGCAACCCGGTCACCCGCATTCGGCAGACGGCTGTTCAGATATTCATAAGTCTCCTGTTCATTTTTCAGACAACACATCAGCCGTCCGCAGGTACCGGAAATCTTCGTCGGATTCAGCGACATATTCTGTTCCTTCGCCATCTTGATGGAAACCGGCGCAAACTCCGACAAATACGTATGACAGCACAG
>JAJQFQ010000200.1 GCA_021201035.1 Clostridiales bacterium | reverse complement strand
ATCCGGCTCGGGAAAAAACGTCTTCAGATGTATGACTTTTCCGGGAAGCACGCGGAGTTTGATGTCAGGATTCTTCTGGAGAAAATGCATGCGGGGAAAAATTATGCCGTTCTTTTACTGGAAAGCGCGTTTCAGAAAGAACGGATCGTACTTACCTGTATAGCAGGGAGCCGTCAGACAGAGCAGATGACATTATCCTGTATCGGAGACGGAGAAGAAACTAATTTCTCCCCCTCCAGAAAAAAGCAGCTTTGTTTTTATGAGCTGGAGTGCTGTTTCCTCTCTTATTCTCTGGGTGAAAAGTCAGAATCGGAGTGGATTCGGGAGTCTGTCGAGATCATACAGAAGGCATCCAGGATGGAACTGCAGAGCCGCTGGCTGCATCTGTTCCTGGCATATATTTACTGGAAAGCCGGAGATCTGACGCGCATGGAAGAGCTTATGCTCGCGACGCCGCGCAATTCCAGAAACGCGCGGACACCTTTGGGCGCCATGTTTCTGTATCTGACGGTTTTGCTGAATGAGGCGGACGGAGAGGATGGTGACCGGGCGGAAGCGTTATCCAGAATCCGGGAGATCCACACGCGGTACCGGCGGCATCCGGCCGTGAACTGGATCCTGCTGCAGCTCGATGATTCACTGACACGCAATGCCGCGCGTAAATACGAAGTGATCAGCCGTTATATGAAACAGAGCAGCATCAGTCCGGTGTTTTATCTGGAGGCAGCGCGGCTTTTACAGAAAAACCCGGAGCTGCTGAACAGCCGGGATGAATTTGATCATCGTCTGATCGGCTGGATGGCGCGGAAGAATCTTCTTACGAAGGAACTTGCTCTGCGGATTCAGGGGATGGCGCAGGGAGAGCGCAGCTTTTCCGGAAGCTATTTCCGTGTTTTATGTAAATGCTGTAAGAAATTCAGTGACGAAGGCTTTGTAAAGGCAATATGTGTCTATCTGATTCATATGAACCGCTACGGGGAGAAATATTTTCCGTGGTTTAAAAGAGGTGTTGAGCAGCATCTGAAGATCGCGGGACTGTATGAGGCCTATCTCATGTCATGGTCCCGTTCTATGGGGGAGCTTCCCACGGAGGTCATTCGCTATTTTTCCATGAACAGCACGCTGCCCGCCAGACGTAAGGCCATGCTGTTCGCTTATATTGTCAGAAACAGGGGCAGACTGAAAAATGACTGGTCCTCTTATATGGTCATGGTAAAGAACTTTGCTTTGGAAGAACTGGCGAAGGGGCATATGAATGATGATCTGGCGATCATTTATGAGGAAATTCGCCGCGAGATGAACCGGCATGAGTGGAATCAGATTCGGAGAGACGCGGAATACTGCTATAAGCTCTATACAGAGAAAGCGGATTTTCTGGCAGTCAGGGTATTTCAGGGCGGCGCCGACACGGAGGCGCGAAGAATTCCGCTTTCCGACGGCTGCGCTTATATATATCTCTCACAGCGGCCGTATGTGATTCTTTTTGAAGACCGGAACGGTTTGTTGTATACAGGTAAAGATGTGTATCGGATGAGCAAAATGCTTTCCGGAAATCATATCAATGAATCCGTTGCTGCGGATACGCCGCAGGACGCGCAGGATCCGGACCGCAGGGCGGCGGGCGCGCAGGCTCGGCTGAATCGTATGGCCGGTCCGATCGATGAGATGACAGATCTGCTTCTGGCAGTGCAGACACAGAGTCCGCATACCGCAGCCTACGCGCAGCAGATTATGATTCGGATGCTTTTTACCGGTTATTTCGGCGAAAAGCACGATCAGGTATTTCAGATTCTTAAGGATGATCCGGAGTCTGAGGAGCTGGTGCTTGCTTATATCAGCATCCTGTGCCACAGTCTGATGTTCCATGATTATCCGCTTCAGGAGACTTCCTATTGTTTCCTTGGCGAACGTCTGATACAGAAGAAAAGTCTGAACGCGTTCGGCCGGGCAGCTTTTCTGCGCACGCATCTGGAATATCGTCAGGATAAATATGAGGAGCCGGCCAGACAGCTGCTCCGGCAATATCTGTTCGAAGGGATTTATTTTCCTTTTTATGCCGATCTGCCTTCTCAGATTCGGAGGGAATATCTTCTTTCCGGTCTGCATGTGCTGTCCTGTCAGAATCAGCCCGGCAGGATACTTTATGCGGAGTTCCCTGACGGGACCAGAGAGCGTCTGCAGGAGGTTCTTCCCGGTTTATATACCTGGCCGCTCCGGATTTTGCCCGGAGAATCCTGCTCCTGGCGGGTCATTGATGCGAACGGACCGTCGAAGCCGGGAGGCAGTATTCAGAGTGCGCAGGTGGATGATGCTGTCTCAGATACCCGCTACGGGAGACTGGGGAGCTTAAAAATCGGAAAACCGGATGTAAATGCGCAGTACGCCTATGCGGAAATGTGTGATATGACGAACGCTTTGTTTATACCGATTAAGGAGTAGGACGTGTCGGAAAAAGGAAAATTTTTTACAGGAATTGATCTGAATGATGAAAAGGCGATGGTCAGTTTTTTCTACGGAGATATGAAACGGCCGGAGACGATTTCTACGGTTTCGGGCGAAGAGCGCTTTCAGATTCCGACAGCCGTTTTCTGTACCGGACAGGGAAATTATTTTTACGGAGAGGAAGCCATTAAAAGACAGGATCGGACAGACGGGAACTTTTTTTCGAATCTGTACAAAGAGGCACTGGATCCGGAGCAGGTCGCGTACCGACGGATGCTTGCGGTGTTTATTCGCCGTCTGATAAAATTCAGAGAGCAGTATGACAGGCCGGGGCTCGAAACATATCTGGCTGTCTCCGTTCCGGAGATCACAGAGCAGGCGGTCAGCCTGTTCGAATTTATTCGGGAGGAGCTGGAGCTTTCACCGGAAAATTTTCAGCTGATGGATATGGGGGAGAGTTTTTTCGCTTATACGTATCATCAGGCTGAGTCCGTCTGTCAGCATGATGTAGTGTTGTTTGATTTCCGCGGGGAGACGATCCGCTCCATTGTACTTCACACAGACGGACACGGCGCCGTAAAACGGGTGTCGCCCACGATCAGGCGCTGGGAGCTTCCGGAATATCTGGCGGATCATCCTTCCGGAAAGGATGAATTTTTCGCGAATGTGATCCGTGAGACTTTTCAGAAACGGGTGATCTCCGGCGTGTATCTGATCGGGGACGGTTTTGACGGCGGATGGATGCAGAAGACGCTTCGTGTGATCGGACCGAATAAAAGAGTTTTTCAGGGGAAGAATCTCTACACGCTGGGAGCCTGTTATGCCGGATACCGGAATATTGTGACGGACGGGTGGAATTATTATTATGACGGTCCGTATAAACTGCGGGGAGAGATTTCCGTTCAGGTTCTGCGCGGCGGCGCGCCCTGTTTTCTCAGACTGACGCAGCTCGGGGAAAACTGGTTCACGCCGACCGGGACATATTGTTTCCTGTATGACGGAGATCCGTCTCTGGATGTATGGATTCGTGTGCGGCAGCGCGTGGATGCAAGAGTAGAGACCTTTACGCTGGATTACATGCCTGAGCGGGCGCCGCGGAGTATACGCCTTTGTATACAGGCTGTTCCGGTCAGCGGGAGTGAGGTTATGCTCCGTGTATGGGACGACGGGTTTGGTGAATTGTTTGAATCTACAGGTATGGTATGGGAATTTCCCATCTCATTATAGGGAGTCAGAATGCTGTATTACATAGAAGGGAAAAAAGCACGGAATCCGTTTACGCATGAAAATCTGCCGGTGCGTTTTTATACACTGGAAGAGTTATGCTATTTTATGGAAAAAAATATGTATCTGATCGATGCTTCCTGGCTGGGAGAAGAGTTGTTTGCGTGGCTGGAAGGAGAACTCGATGAAGATGTTCTGGCTGCACATTTACGTTCATCCCGGCGGAAGACTGGTGACGTTTATTCCTGCGCGGAATGGATATTCCGCGCTTCCGGTCATTACACGGAGAATGAACTGCAGGATATTGCGGCTCTGTTGGATCAGATGCGCGGGAAGACAAAGATGGAGCGCAGAAAGATGCGCGGGGATCTGTATCTGGATGCCGGGCGATATCGAAAAGCGGCCTACATATATATAGAGCTTTTACAGAAAGAGTACGCGATACAGATGACAGAGGAGCTCCGGGGACATATTCTGCATAATCTCGGCGTTGTCTATGCGCGCCTGTTTCTCTTCCCTGAGGCGGCAGGTCTGTTTTCCGAGGCGTACGCACTCAGCAGGAATCCGAAGAGCAGAGATGCTTATCTCTATGCCATGAATTATGTGGACGATTCCTGTCAGATTAACGAGCAGGGTATGGATATGAATTTCACTCTGATGAAGGATGCTTTAAATCATCTGTCTGAGACGGCGGACGATCCGGCGTATTATGAAAAACGGCGGGAAGCTTCCGAGACGGCGGGAGCTTTTGACTGGAAAGCTGCCCGGACAGAGCTTTTGCAGAAGTGGAGCGATGAGTGGCGCAGCATGGTATGATCATCATCTGCCGGGCTTTTTTCCGCAGAGATAATCCGTACAGTTTTCGCATTTCAGCGCTTTGTTGCTTCCCTCGAAAAAGCGTTCCGGATATCGATGAACACGGTATTCCCAGATAAGCAGGATAAAGACGGCGGCTGCCATCAGGCTCAGGGAATAAAAACCGCGGATCCAGATGATCGGCGTCACCATCATGAAATGATCCCAGTTAAAGATACGGCAGGTCGTACAGCAGCGATTATGTAAAAACAGGATCTGAAAAGGACATCTGTACAGGACAAAATACAGATCCAGCACATAAAACAGAACCGAGAGCAGGAACAGCTCACTGCTGCCGAGAATGCCGGCTCAGCGGAGTACGCCGATAGCGGCCCCCAGACAGCACCAGACGATGAAAATCAAAAGCGCGCGCCGATTATTTTTTTTCGTATATGC
>JAJQFQ010000058.1 GCA_021201035.1 Clostridiales bacterium | reverse complement strand
AGAAGAAACAATGCCGTATTTATGCGGCTTGTGGCGTTTCGCAAACGCCTAATGTATACAAAAACGAAAGGAGAAACATATGAGTAAGATTTTTCTTACGGATCCGAAGAGTGTTGACGCTAAAATCGGTACTCTTCTGGAGAAATTTGAAAGGAAAGTAAAGGGTTATCCGCCGGGAACCTGTCCGTTGACGATCCAGTATGCTCTGCTGCAGTCGTCCGCGAATCAGTCCTGCGGAAAATGTGTTCCGTGCCGTGATGGACTGCCGCAGCTGGAGATCCTGCTTCGGAGTATTCTGGATGGCGACGCTACCATGGAAACGCTGGACCACATGAAACAGCTGGCAATCATGATCCGTGATACGGCGGATTGCGCCATCGGTTACCAGTCAGCAACCGAGGTGCTGCTGGGGCTGGAGACTTTTGAGGAGGAATATATCAGTCATATTCAGAATCACGAATGTCCCGGCAACATCAGGCAGAAAGTACCCTGTATCAATATGTGCCCGGCACATGTGGACATACCGGGCTATATTGCGCTGGTGGGAGAGGAGGATTACGCGGGGGCGATCAACCTGATCCGCAAGGATAATCCCCTGCCGACGGCCTGCGCCATGATCTGTGAGCATCCCTGCGAGGAACGGTGCCGGCGTAATCTGATCGATGATTCATTGAATATCCGCGGATTGAAAAAATATGCCGTGGATCAGATTCCGGCAGATCAGGTTTTAGTGCCGAAGGCCAATGTTGCGACCGGAAAAAAATTGCCGTGATCGGCGGCGGCCTGGCCGGCATGACGGCGGCATATTTTCTTGCTTTGATGGGACACAAGGCTGTAATTTATGAGCGGCGGGATAAACTGGGCGGGATGCTGCGTTACGGTATTCCGAATTACCGGTTTCCGAAGGATCGTTTAGATGAGGATATAAGGGCCATTCTGTCAGCGGGTCTGATTGAAGTAAAATATAATACGAATGTTGGTGCGGATGTGACGGTTCAGGAGGTCTTTGAGGAGCATGACGCTGTATTTGTTGCCATTGGGGCACAGGTCGGGAAGACGCTTCGACTGGACGGAGCGGATGCCGGTCACGTGGAATCTGCCGTGGATATGCTGGAGCGTATCGGTCATGGTAAGATCCCGGATTACGCGGGAAAGACGGTCGTTGTGGTCGGCGGAGGAAATGTGGCGATGGACGCGGCAAGAAGCGCGGCTCGCTGCGGGGCAAAGGATGTCCGCATTGTATATCGGAGACGGCAGGACGATATGACAGCCCTCGATACGGAGATTGAATCTGCCATTATGGAAGGAATCGAATTGATGACCCTGCAGGCTCCCGTTTCCATTGAGAAGGATTCGGACGGCAACTGCAGTGCGCTGATTGCTCAGCCGCAGATGATCGGTCCTTATGACCGTGCCGGCCGGCCGAGTCCGATGAATGCAAATAAAGAACCCATACGGATTCCGTGCGATGTGATTCTGATTGCGGTGGGACAGGATATTGTCTGTCAGCCGTTTGAGGAATTCGGCATGCCGACGAAGAGAGGCGTTTTTGTCGCGGGCCTGGATACTGCGGTAGAGGAGATTCCGGGCGTATTTGCCGGCGGCGACTGCGCGACCGGGCCGGCTACGGCGATCCGGGCCATTGCAGCCGGAAAAGTTGCGGCCCGGAATATCGATGAGTATCTGGGATACCATCATAAGCTGAATTGCGACGCGCAGGCGCCAGAAGCCAGAGAAAATAATCGTATACCTACCGGACGTGCGAATATCACTGAGCGTCCCGCTTATCTCAGGAAACTGGATTTTGAACATGTAGAGAACCCGTTTACATATGAAGAGGCGATGCAGGAGGCAGGCCGCTGTCTGCGCTGCGACCACTTCGGCTGCGGTGTACTGGAAGGAGGCAGAGATAAATGATCCGATTGATAATAGATGGGAAAAATATAGAAACCGCTCCCGGTACGACGATTTTGGAGGCTGCAAAAATCGCTGGTATAGAAATACCGACACTCTGCCATTTAAAGCATGTGAATGAGATCGGTTGCTGCCGTCTGTGTGTGGTGGAGGCGGAGGGTATTGATAAGCTGCTGCCCGCCTGCAATACAAAAGTGAAAGACGGCATGGTCATTCAAACCCAAAACGAGCGGATTACACAGGCACGCAGGCTGGTGCTGGATCTGCTGCTGTCAAATCACAAACAGGATTGTTTCAGCTGTTCCAAAAACGGCGCATGTGAGCTGCAGAAATATTGCGATGAGTATGGTCTGGAGCGCTCTTCCTACGACGGAACCCGCATTAAGATAGAAAAGCCGGAGCGCAACGCTCATCCGTTTTTGCATTACCGCCCGGAGCTTTGCCTGCATTGCCAGCGTTGTGTCAGCACCTGTGCAAAATCGACCGGACGCCACGCGATCATTCTGAGAAAAACGGGTAATTACAATATCATTGAAGCTCCGTTCGGAGACGACTGGAAATCTACGCTGTGCGAGTCGTGCGGCAACTGTGCTCAGGCCTGTCCGACCGGCGCTATCACGGAGAAGCGAAGAAAAGACTATCGGGAGTGGGATGTGCGGCATGTCAGGACAACCTGTCCGCACTGTGCGACCGGCTGTCAGTTTGATCTGGTGGTAAAAAATAACCGTATCGTGGATGTACAGGCGGCGGACGGTCCTTCCAACCACGGGCTTGTCTGTGTCAAGGGGCGTTCCGGAAGCTTTGATTTTGTCCACTCTCTGGACAGAATCCGATATCCGCTGATCAAGAATCAGGAGACCGGAGAATTCGAGCGTGCGAGCTGGGATGAGGCTCTGGATCTGGTGGCTTCGAAATTTACGGAAATTAAGAAAAAATACGGCCCGGAGTCGTTGGCCGGGTTTGCCTGCTCGCGTTCTCCGAACGAAGATGTTTATATGGTGCAGAAGATGGTGCGCACCTGCTTCGGCAGCAATAATGTGGATAACTGCGCCCGCGTCTGCCATTCGGCTTCCGTGGCCGGGCTTGCCATGACGCTGGGATCGGGTGCGATGACGAATCCGATCTATGATATCACACACGATGTGGACTGCATCATGCTGGTCGGTTCGAACCCGGAGGAGGCTCATCCGGTGGTCGGCATGCAGATCCGTCAGGCGGTTCAGAACGGGACACGTCTGATTGTGGTAGATCCCCGCGATATCGGCCTGACGCAGTACGCGGATATTCATCTGAAGCTGCAGCCGGGAACCAATATTGCCTTTGCGAACGGCATGATGCATGTCATGATCAAAGAAAACCTGATTGACCGGAAGTTCATTGAGGAACGGTCTGAGGGATTTGAGGAATTAAAGGAAATCGTGAAGGATTATACTCCGGAATATGTCGGTGAGGTCTGCCATATCGACCCGGATCAGCTGATCGAGGCGGCCAGAATGTACGCGACCGCAGAGAAAGCACCGATCATTTACTGCCTGGGCGTGACGGAGCATACGACCGGTACGGAAGGCGTTATGTCCATGTCAAATATGGCGATGCTCTGCGGAAAACTCGGAAAATCCGGCTGCGGTGTAAATCCGCTGCGCGGCCAGAATAATGTGCAGGGTGCCTGTGATATGGGAGCCATGCCGACCGATTTCCCCGGATATCAGAAGGTGACGAATCCTGATGTCGTTGAAAAATTTGAGGATGCGTGGGGTGTGCCGTTAAGTAAGAAGCCCGGCGTCCACGCGACGGATGTATTTCCGGCGGCTGTCCGCAAAGAGATTCGCGGCCTGTATATTTACGGTGAGGATCCAGTTGTGACGGATGCCGATACGACACATATTATCAAAGCTTTGGAAAGCCTCGACTTTTTCGTGCTGCAGGAATTGTTTATGACGGAGACGGCAAAATACGCGGACGTGATCCTTCCGGGTATGAGTTATGCGGAAAAAGAGGGTACATTCTCCAATACGGAACGCCGCGTGCAGCGTGTTCGGAAAGCGGTGGATCTGACAATGGATCCGGAGTTTGATATTCGTCTTGATACAGATATTATTATTGATCTTATGAACCGGATGGGATATCCGCAGGAGCATCTTACCTCCGCGCAGATTATGGATGAGATCTCGTCACTGACACCGAGTTTCGGAGGCATCAGCCATGCGCGGCTGGATGCCATGAACGGACAGGGGCTGCAGTGGCCGTGCCTGAATAAAGAGCATCCCGGCACGCCGATCATGCACGTCAGTAAATTTACACGAGGCAAAGGCTGGCTGTATCCGACGCGGTATACGCCGTCGGCCGAGCTGCCGGACGAGGAGTATCCGCTGTTTTTGATGACGGGACGTATTCTGTATCATTACACGACGCGTGCGATGACCGGCCGTACACCAGGACTGATGGAGATCGAGGGACGCTCCTTTATCGAGATGAACGAGATGGATGCGGCCAGACTTGGTATCCGGGACGGCGAACCGGTTCGGGCCAGCTCCCGGCGGGCTTCGATCATCACGACGGCCAGAGTCGGGACGAAGGTGTCCGAGGGTGAGACCTGGATGCCGTTCCATTTCCCGGACGGAAACGCGAACTGGCTGACGCATGCGGCATTGGATCCGTTCTGCCGGATACCGGAATATAAAGTGTGCGCCATCCGTGTAGAAAAACTGACATGATCGGAGAGCAGAGCGAGTGAATCTGTGAAACGGTATATTTCCGGAACCTGTTGCGGTTCAAAATTTGTTTGTAACAGGTTCCGATTTGTGAAAAATATCTCAAAAATGTGTGGATTGCACTTTTTTTAGAACAATTTATGTATTTTTTTACATACAATCCTTTAAGGTTCTATTGTAAATTAGTTATAAGAATTTTAATAAGGAGGATTTAATTATGAACTTTTTTTCACCGGCTGAAGTGGCAAAAAATTACATCAACACCGGCAAGGGCAAGGTAAATACCCCGATACCGAAA
>JAJQFQ010000027.1 GCA_021201035.1 Clostridiales bacterium | reverse complement strand
GTGCCGACATACACCTCATCCGTTGCTTTGCCGTAAGCAATCACCGTATCAGCGCTGCCACTCTTGATGGTGTTGCTGAAATAGTAAACATTACCGCGGCGCACAGTCAATGTGTCATAGCCGTCGCCGTCCCAGTCACCACTCAGGACTTCATCCGTCGCTTTGCCGTAGGCAACCACCTTGTCCGCACTGCCGGATTTCAGACTGTTGCTGAAGTAATAGGTGTTCCCGCGGCGTACCGCCAGCGTATCTTTCACACCGCCCGTGCCGGATGCGTTGCCCGACCATTTGCCGACCAGAACCGTATCCGTTGCTTTACCATAGGCAATCACGCTGTCCGCACTGCCGGACTTCAGACTGTTCGCGATATAATAGGTATTTCCGCGGCGTACCGCCAGCGTATCCTTGCCGTCGCCGTCCCAGTCGCCGACCAGGACTTCATCGGTTGCTTTACCGTAGGCGATCACCACGTCCGCCGCTCCGGACTTCAGACTGTTCGCGATATAATAGGTATTTCCGCGGCGTACGCAGATCGTATCCACGCCATCGCCGTCCCAGTCACCGATCAGGACTTCATCGGCCGATGTGCCATAGTAGATTACCTTATCCGCCGCGCCGCTCTTTAAGGTATAGGAGAAATAAAATGCATTGCCTCTGCGAACCACGAGCGTATCCGCACCGGCAGTTGTTCCAGAGCTATCTTCGCCATCGTCCGAATTATCCTCCTCGACCGCCGTGATCTCAAACGTCACGCTGGTCTCGCCGGTATAGTTATTGATACCGTGAATCACAGCCGTCGCCGTACCGGCCTGATCATTGTTCTCCCAGGTCACATAGTAATCTCCTGTTTCGGAATCCGCGCTGTCCGCCTGCACCAGATCGGTCCAGTTGACGGTTCCCAGACGTACCCGAGCGGTCAACGTCGTCTCCGTGAGTTCGCCCTCCGGATAAGCGGTATCATAAGCAACATCATCCGCTTCAACCTCTACCTGCCATCTGTCTGATGCCTCACCCGGATCTGACAGGTCAACCGGGATGATACGGAAAGTCAGTTTATAGCCCTCGCCGTTCGCATCGGTGATGTGATAGCTGTCAGCCGTCACTGTCACGGTGTAGTCGCCGGCCGAAACGGCATAATCATGAGTAAAAGTCAGATTTTTTGTCATATCGATGACTTGCTCGTCATCGCCTGTCCCGAGCGCAGCCGTCGCCTGAATGGTCGGATTCGTCGGAAAACCATTGTACTTGTACTGTGCCGTTCCACTCTCATCCGTGCTGTCAGCGTCTGTAAACGCATAGCTGATCTCAGAGAGGTCGATCGCCGCGTAGTTTGCATAGATACCCGCAGAGGATCCGGTGATCTCCGAGCTCAGCGCGGTATAGTGATCCAGCGTGGAATCCGCCTCGAAATCCCATTCCGCGTCATACGGATAAACAGTGAATTTGTCGCCGTCGTCCTCATTCATATAGCTTTCATCTGTGTAACGCGCCGCAGCTGTTCCGCCGTTCTCCACCAGCTTGAAATCCGTCTCCTGCTGGTATACCTGATAAGTCTCATCGCCGTCCCCGAGTTCTCCGTTGATCAGGATGCTCTTGCCTTCGTCAAGCCAGATGGTATCAGAGATCTGCGGGCTGCCGGAAAGGTAGAACTGAGACGCTTCATCTTCATTGGTAATAAACAAATCTTCAGCGATAACGATACCGCACGCGCACGCAATCGGCGAATAGTTCCCCTCGATCACGGCACCGTCACAGATGGTCAGGATACCGCTGTCCACGAAAATAGCGCCTCCGACGCCATAATCACTGTCGTTGTGACCCATGTAGCTGAATGTCTCATCATAGGTGTATACACCGTCTGAGCTGTACACATCTCCGAAATGCGCATATTTTGTAGAGTTATCTATAGTACCCCCCTGACCGGTATCCGTATCCATCCCGGCAAAATATGCTGTATTGTCAACAATGCTGCCCTTAATGATATTCAATTCACCGCCGCACATATAGACACCACCGCCAACAGACGTTGACTTCGCCGAGTTGGATAAATCATTTACCGCCTGATTTCCTGAAATCTCAGCATTTTCTCCATCAATGGTCACAATTCCGCCACTGATGTAGAAGCCGCCGCCTCCAACCTGGGACTGATTTCCGGTAACAGAACCGCCTGTCATGGTAAAAATACCGTCAGCCACGTCAATCGTACCGCCTTCATAAGTTGTAAGGTTCGTATCATTGAGAGAGATCTCTCCGCCTTCCATCAGGAAGGTTCCGGTATTAAGAACGGTGGCGCCACCGGTAGTATTCTCTGTAATCGATCCGTCTTTCATCGTAAAAGTACCGATATTGTTGACTGCCATCGGATTACTATATAGTAAACCTGGCAATGTAGAGGTGTCTGTAATAACTCCGCCTTCCATCGTAAAGGTGCCGACATTGTAAACTGCTCCCCGACACACATAGATGTCCTCGATCTGAGCAGTATCCGTCATTGTGAAACTACCGTCAGCCGCATTATAAACCGCGCCGAAATAATTGCTCGTTGTCCGGTTCGTCGACAGGCTGCCCTCAAAGGTAACGGTACCGGCATTCCAGATTGCCTGCCCGCCCGTAATGGCCGCCTGACTCTCAACTCCGCCTGTAATATCCGTCGCCCTGCCGCGTGTCAGCGTAGCACCTTCGCCTACCTCAGCATTTCCGTCGTTCATCACATAGAGCAGCCGTTCATGATACTGACCGTCCAATGTCACACTTTCCAGCGTTAATTCCGAACCGTCTGTCACGATAAACATACCGGTCTCCGACGCATCCTCCGTCGCGAAGCAATCCGTTCCCACTGTTATCGTATGGTTATAACCCAGAATCTGCACATATTCGCCTTCCGGAAGCGTAATCATTGCGTCTGTCGCCGCCAGAACCTCTGCTTCCTCGTCTGTTGATTCCGAGTCTTCCTCCGTCGTTTCTGTGTCTTCAGATTCCTCTGTCGCCTCCGTCACCTCCAGCGTCACGTCCGTTGCCAGAGTAATGATGAGAGGATCTTCCTCAGATGTACCTGATGCAGCCTCGATCACCCGCTCCAGCGTCACTCCGTCAGAGACAACCGTTGTTCCCTCTGTATCCATGATATTAAATGTCGTTTCTATACTTCCGGTAAAGTTGCCGTGTCCTGTGATTGTCACAGTGGCAATGCCCAGATCCGTATTATCCGTATAAGCGACCGAATAGTCGTACGCATCACCCTGTGTCAGGGTTTCACCATTATAATATACCGTCACCGACGGTTCCATCGCGTTTCCGGTATAAATCTGGTCATCGATCGCGTCTATCGTAATATCCTCCGACGTGGAGATGTCGAGCGGCTCAATCGTAAACGTCGCTGTCGTCGCGCCCGTATAGGAACCAATACCGTTCACGGTAACTGTCGCCGTACCGGCATCCACATTATTGCTATAAGTCAGTATATAATCCGTACCCTTTACCAGAGTCTCCCCATTCAGTGTGACCGTCGGCTCCAGCGTCTGCTTCTCGCCGGTGTAAGTAAGCGTCTGATCCTCCTCAGCAAATGTCACCTTTGCTTTTGCCAGATATGTCGCCGTTGTTGTCTCCTGCAAAGACAGGTTGCCGTCGCTGTCCAGACGAATCTCATATGTCTCATCGTCTCCCGTGCAATAGAAGGATGCTTCATCAGCATATCCCAACGCATAACCGTCCTCCTCGCCTTCCACGATCACGCTACCTGCCTGTGGATCCTCTACAGTGACGCCGATCGCATTTTGACTCGTCAACGCGGACGCCATATGGAGTACCGCTGCAGGTTTGAGAATATTATCCGAGGATTCCTCATCCGAGTCATCACTATCAGTGTCCAACACTGCAGCTGACAGATAAATGTCCGCGATCGACACGTCCCCACCTACATACAAAAGGCCAGATGCACTACTAGTAGTCCTCAGATAGATGTCGTTTCCTCTCACAGCTATATTCTCACTGATTGTGCCACCCGTGAGCGTCACTGTAGCAGATGATCCCACGTACAAACCACCGCCGACTCCCGCATATGCGTTACTGCTCCACGTGCAGGAAACAGAATTATTCGTAATTTTTCCACCAGTCATGTCAAATGTTCCGCTTGCCACATAGATGCCACCGCCATTTACGCAAGCAGCATCATCTTCTTCGGCAACCTCTGTTTCAACAGAAACCGAATTTCCGGAGATTGTACCACCGGTCATTGTTACTGTTGATGAACTTATGTATAAACCACCCCCGTTATCACGACTGCGCCCAGAGTCATCAATAGCAGCCGTAATCTGATTATTACGTATCACAGTATCCTCATCATTTACAGCCTGAATGAGCAACGTACAGTCGGTAGTGCAAAATATACCGGCACCATTCGGAACATAGGTTGCAGATTTCTCTCCTACATCCGTAATCGTATTGTTTTCAATCACCATCTGTTCGTCACACACAGAATCACTCGGCATCTCCTCATCTGCAGAACGACCAATAACAAGCTTCACATAATTCGTTGCATATATGCCTGCACCCATAAAGGTTGTGTCATTATTACTAATCGCGCCGCCATACAGATATAATTCTGCATAATAACCCGCATATACACCTCCGCCATAACCTCCGTTGTAGGTTCCGATATGATCATTATTGGATATCTCACCCCCATACATATAAAACTTAGCAGTTCTACCCGTCAAATAAACTCCCAAACCAGATGGATAAGAAGTGCTTGTGCCAACATCATTATTAATAATCTTGGATCCCTTATACATACACAGCGTCCCTTCCGCATAGACGCCACCGCCGCAAGTAGTCGGATAAGTTGTCGTAGATGAAGTAGCTGCATATCCATTCTGCAATACCGCACCATTTCCCAATATCAGCACAGCACCTGCTGCCACATGCGCGCAACGATTTAATGAATTGGCATCAACGATCACATTTTCTAATGTCAAGTTCCCTGCCACATACAAAATACCTGCATTT
>JAJQFQ010000157.1 GCA_021201035.1 Clostridiales bacterium | reverse complement strand
CCCGCATAATCTGTATCTACGGTGATTTCAGGCGCACTCGTATCGATTTTGTTGACGTCGACCGATGCCGCAGTCACATTCCCCGCATTATCTATCGCGTAAATGTAATACGTCGTACCCGTCTCATCCAGCGCATCCGTAATGTAGATCTCGGCACTGCCATCCTCCGATACAGTCACCGCTGTCAGCGTGCCGTCGTTTTGCGCGTCGGTAATCTGTGTCTCCGTCACTTTGCCGGAGCTGTCGATCGACAGAACATTCGTCCCGGCCGCGTAATATACGCATCCCTCATAAAGCCCGCTCATACTGTCCGATGCGGTTATTTCAATCGTTTTGGATTGGGTCCATTCCCCCTTAACATCCAGACCTGCACTCAGCATCGGCGCGGTCGAATCAACCAAAACCCGATAACAGTAGATCTGATCCCTTTCGCCGGAATCATTCGTCAGATAAAAGTAGTTGCTTCCCTCCGCATCACAAGTCACCGAAGACGCTGTAGACGCGTCGGCTGAGATATCTGCGTAACCATCCGCTGAGTCGTAGAGGAAATACCCGGATCCGGGCTCGCTGTTTCTCAAAGACGCCGTTACTTCTCCGTTGTACCAGAATCCAAACAACGCAACATCGGTTCCCGGAGTCAGTATATAGAATGTGGCGCTGTTATCTGCTGACGCATCCTCCTGGTAATACTGTTTCGTTATCTCTCCCGTATACAAACCGGCTCCGCTAACAGTCAGAGTGTAATAAGTGTCGTCCTCTATAGCCGCGGCTTCGTCCGAATCCAAATAAAACGAAAACGTATAATCCTCGTCCTGAACCAGCGTCTGATTGTCCGCCGAAATAACCCCAACTGTCGGCAGACTGTTATTCTCTGATCCGGTAATTCGAAGCGTATAGCCCGTAATATCCTCCGTCAGTTCAGTCACAGCTTCCTTCGTCTCTCCCTCATCTTCCCCCGCAGCGAACACACTGCGGTCACCGAACAGAGATGTATTGGGGAGAACACTGCACGCCACGACCAGAGCCAGAGCAACGGCCAGTATCTTTTTCCCTCGATTTGACAGTTTCTTCTTCATCGTTTTCCTCCACTTGTTTTCAATGATGCAGCGGTTCCGTATCCATACAGCTGCTAATACGGCATCTTCAGTACCTTCACAATTACCGTCTTCACTGTATTAAATAATTTCCTGCGAGTGTATCATCACGATCTCCCGCTCTATCTTAAAAGTACCGGTTGTCTTCCTGCGTACTGAATATCCGTAAATTGTCTTTTCCTCCTCCGCAGGTGCAGGCTCTTCCATCGGTTCGGTTGCACCCCGCAGGGATTCTGTCTCATTGCCGGCCGCAGCGATGATCTCCTCCATGTCTCCGTCGGGCAGCGATGTATCCTCCGCAAAACGCGCTGACTGAACCGCACGGTCTGCTTTTCCGGCTCCCGGCATAGCCGATGGCGGAATTCCCGAATTTCTGCTTTGCTGTTCCTCTTCATATTGCTGATTCCTTCGACTTTTCCGGTAAAGCCGCCCGCCGGCGGCGCTCTCCTCCTCTATCTTCTGAATCTGTTTTTTTGCTGTTCTGCCGCTCAGAAATCCGATCACACCCCGGATATCCAGGGCAAAGAAAATGAACACCGCAATCGCCGCATGGACAATGCAGGCAATCAGGCAACCGAGAAACAGATTGTGGTACAGCTCGTATAATTCGATGTTCCCCATATCTCCTCCCGCTACTCCTCCGATGCCCTGCTGAATTTACTGTTGATCACCTGCTCCGCCTGCGAAAGAGATTCGTTCAATGCCTGCAGGCTGTCCTGTATCCCGCTCTCCTGGTTCTCCGTCAGGGAGTTGAAGTCAGTCTCCAGATGGCTCCGGATATTCTCCAGCTGCTCCAGCATCTCACTCTGCGTCACGCCGCTGTTTTTTTAATCATCGGCACGGGATATAATCTGAGAGGTCAGTTCACGATACATAATAATCGCCGTGTTCGGATTATCCATCTCCACCAGATTGCCCGATGTCAGCTCTGCCAGATCATCCCAGTAATCCCTGTAGGAAACCGAGGAATCGCCGGTGTTGTCTACCTTCCCGATACCCGAATAATATTCAGATATCCGGTACAGGCACTCTGCCCGCACGGTCTGATCCTCACTCAGATATTCAGACTCCATCGCCACACTGAAATAATGCTTTGCCTGTGTTTTGCCGTTTCCGTCCTCGAGCTTGTAATAATATAAAATGCCGACCTCAAAACAAAACGCATCATATCCGGCGCGGTTTTCGTTTTTAAAGAAAGTTTCGTTCGTCTGGCCGCCGTTCGTCGCGATCAGAATGCTCTGCAGCGTGCTGCTTTCTTCCGAAGTAAAAATATCATCCTCCGAAAATTCGCCCAGCAACGAATTCCATGCCTCCTCATTCTCCGGCTTCAGGCTGATGGCGCTCCGGTAATACGCGATCCGCGCATCGCCGGACGCCTTCTCCGCACTGCTGATATAATAATCATACGTACTCTTTTTCTCAGAATTCTCCAGATAATGAAGGGAAAGAGCGGCAACACAAAAAGCTGCGGCGACGACTGCCGGAACAATGAATTTACGAAACTTTGAAATCTGCTTTTTTCGATAGGCGATATCCACTTCCCCGAAATGCTCCAGATCATATAAAAGCTCCGCGCAGCTTGCATATCGGTCATCCGGATTCTGCTGCGTGCACTTCATTATGATGGACTCCAGCCCGGCAGACAGATTCTGGTTCCACTGGCGGATCGGGTACATCCGGTAGGGAGGCTTACTCGGATTATGTCCGGTGACAAGGTGATACATGGCAGCCCCCAGACAGAAAATATCTGTTCTGGCGTCCGTCTGTCCGTGTCCGCCGTACTGCTCCGGCGCGGCATAACCTCTGGTTCCCAGGCAGGTCGTATCCTCCAGGCTCGAAAACTTGTACTCCCGCGCGGTTCCGAAATCAAAGAGCACAATCGTCCCATCCGGCTTCAGCATAACATTCGACGGTTTCATATCGCGGTAAATAATCGGCGGCCTCCGGGAATGCAGATATCCAAGTACATCACACAGCTGCCTGGCCCAGTCAATCACATCCTCCTGGGACTGCGGCCCGAATTCGGCCAGCAGATCCTTCAGCGTCCTTCCCTCAATGAAATCCATGACGATCAGAAAACTGTCGTCGCTGTCGATCACATCCACGATACTGGGCAGATTCGGATGACTCAGTCTCTTCAGCAGATCTGTCTCGACAATCAGCCCCTGCTTGACAACGTCAAAATTCTGAACGCCGTCCTTCCGAACCTCCTTGATCGCCCAGGTCTTGTTGGCGCGCTCATTGATCGCCATATAGACCACGCTCATGCCGCCCTGACCGCATTTATTTAATACCCTGTATTTTCCGTCTATCAGGGAACCTATCTCCAACATATTTATATCTCCTAATCGCAGCGAACCAGAACAGCGGAAATATTGTCCGATTCTTTGCGGTATTTATCCAGTTCTGTCAGATACTCAATTCCCTCCTGCATCGTCTCCTCCCGAAGCAGACGCCGGGGACTGAGATATTCATAAATCTCTTCTTCTGAGACCACATTGCGAAAACCGTCGCTGCAAACCAGAAATATGCTTCCCGGAACGACTGTCCCCGAAAAAAACTCCGGTGTGATCTCATCGGATGCGCCCACACACTGCATAAGGACATTCCGTCTGGAATCCCTGCGGGCTTCCTCCCGGGTCATGCGTCCCTCATCCATCTCGCGCTGAATAAAAGTCTGATCCTTCGTCAGCTGTGTCAGTTCATCCCACAGCAGATAAATCCGGGAATCGCCTACGTTCGCCGTATAATATGTATGATCCGCAATCAGCAGGATCACCATCGTCGTTCCGAGATCCATATGTACCATACGGCCATAGGTGCTGATACGCCTGTTGATCCTGTAGATCATATCCGTCCACTGCTCCGTGAGGGTTTCCATACTGAGCCCCCGGTACAGCAGATCCGGAAACGCATGCTCAAACCAGTCCGCCAGATACCGGACCGCAGTCGCGCTGGCGAGTTCGCCTCTCGCGAGCCCGCCTACGCCGTCGCAGATTGAAGCCAGACATATCCTGCCCCTGTCTGTCTGCGCAACCTTTACCAGAATCGAATCCTGATTTATCCTTTTCCTTATGCCGGCATCCGTATGTGCCGCAATCCTGTATTCCATGGAAGAATATCTCCCCTTATTCTGCCTGTCTGCAGCATTTTCGAGGTAAACCGAAACCCGGATCAAAAACGCGAACATACAAACACTGTACCGAATTACCTCTGTAATCTTCATCGATGCGAATAAAACAGCAGCAAAAAATTTGATGTAGTAAACAAATGGCGATACGCCGAATTTCAGACATCCCGTATCAGATATGGGATGCGGAGCACATTGTGAATTCCAGAAAGTAACAATGTGCTTGAAACGAGTACACTGTAACACAATTATCTTTTATTGTCGAGTATAGATACGATAAAATTTTATTTATGAAAAGTTAATAAATATTTTATCGATTTTCGCATTATTTTATGGTAAACTTGTACAAATTTATCATTTCTCATTGTCAAGATTCAGGAAAGTATCGTGTCAGAAACCGACCTTACGCCGGTCTTCTTTGTCTCACCATGGCAAGCACAGATATATGATATGGATTCGCAGCTTGATAACTGAACAGGCTTTACACCTCCCGCCAAAATCGCTATAATGATTCTATCTGGAATCAGAAAGGCGGTGACACCATATGGATGAAAGGGATGATCTTATGCCATCCAGCGCAGAAACAATTGAAGCTCTGGCTCGCAAACTGGAGCGCAGCCGCATTTTGCTGGATCTGAAAGAATGCAAAACATTGGAAGATTTTCTGGAAATTACAGAAAAATATGAAACCTTATGTAAAAATGATAACAACTGATATCCGATAACCATCTAACGACGGTGTAAAGCCTGCTGAGTGATCAGGATTTACACCGTTTTTCGTTTATTTCGTTCTTTGAGCTGAATTGAAAAAGTAAATTCTAGTGCAAGAGTAAATTCCACATGCCCTTT
>JAJQFQ010000119.1 GCA_021201035.1 Clostridiales bacterium | reverse complement strand
GTGACGTGCTTGCACGGCTAAGAGACTGGATATTGGATGACCAAGACGGTATGAGCAAGTAGGGCGATAACCCGGATTGCGAATACCGGCGGCGATGACGGAAGCTCGCAGAGCGGAGTCATCGGCTTTCATACAATCATGACGAACACAATTATTTATTGGAGAGAATTATGGCAGAACTTAAGAAAAATGCGGCGAAACGAAAAAAAAGAAAGCTCATTCTTTTTATCATAGAAATTGCCATACTGGCTGTGGTGCTTGTGGCATTATATTTTTATCAGAAGCTGAATTTGCTCGACACGTCTTATCAGGTAGATGAGTCACAGATTCAGGTCAATGATGTGGAGGAGGATACACTGGCGACATTTGAGGGTTATACGACCATTGCGGTGTTTGGTCTGGACAACCGTACACAGGGCGCATATTCATCCGGCAACAGTGATGTGATCATCATTCTGAATATCAATAATGATACGAAGGAAATGTCCATGGTTTCGGTATACCGTGATACATACCTGAATGTAGCCGCGGTGGATGAGGACGATAAGTTCCGTAAATGTAATTCCGCGTATGCTTACGGCGGTGTGGAACAGGCGATCACGATGCTGAACCGCAATCTGGATCTGGATATTGATAATTATCTCTGTGTGGATTTCGGAGCTGTCGCGGAAGCAATTAATATTCTCGGCGGTGTGGAGATCGATATAGAGTCTGAGGAAGAATTATACTGGCTGAACGCGTACATGGACGATACAAACAGGAACCTTGGTACGGATGAGGATTATGTATCCGGAACAGGTACACAGACGCTCACTGGTGTACAGGCTGTTGCTTACTCCCGGATCCGTTATACTTCGGGCAATGATTACAAGCGTGCGGAACGCCAGCGCCGTGTGATATCACAGATGTTTGAGAAAGCAAAGAGCGCGAATCTGTCGCAGATCAATGAACTGATTGACACAGTATTTCCGGACATCCAGACAGATCTGTCCAAGAAGGATATTCTGACGATGGCGACGGCTTTCCTTAACTATGATCTGTCCAGCAGCGGCGGGTTCCCTTATTATAAAACGACGATGACAATCAGCAGTACAACCGGGGATGTGGTGGTTCCTCTCGATCTGGAGAGTAATGTCATCGTGCTGCACGAGCAGTTGTTTGGCACGGAGAATTATACGCCATCCTCTACCGTGCAGGAGTACAGTGATTATATTATTGATATGACCGGTCTGGATGCGGACGATGCGGTGGAGGACAGCTTTACCGATTCGGATGATTTTACCGGATCGGGAGATACAGACAGTAATGATTCGGAGACGGATGATGATTCGGAGGATGATGAGGAATGATCAGGCTGTTCATTTGCCCGCGGTGCGGATGGATTCGGACGGTATCCAGAAAAAGCGATGTGGAGTGCTTTAAATGCAGGAATGTACAGATGATTCCATCGAAACTGGAGTATGCCGAGTATATTCAGATGTCCGAACAGGAGCGGCAGGATTACGCAGACAGCTGGATGTATATACATAAAAACTGTTGAAGCCGGGCGGAGAGAACTGCGTTTTCCTGTTTTGAAAACGGCGCTGAATGAAGAGATGGTCTGAAGGTTTTGTAAATGTGCTTTGATAATACATAAAGAGGTATGGAGGCAGCAGAATGAAAAACAGGAGAATAGCGATTGCGTTGGGACATGATGCGCTGGGGACGACTCTGCCGGAACAGCAGCAGGCGGCAAAAAGGGCCGCTGCGGCGATTGCGGATCTGGTGCAGGATGACTGTGAGATCGTAATTACACACAGCAACGGGCCGCAGGTCGGTATGATTCACACGGCCATGTCGGAATTTCACAGGCTGTATAAGAATTATACTGCTACGCCGATGTCTGTCTGCTCTGCCATGAGTCAGGGCTACATTGGTTACGATCTGCAGCAGGCAATCCGCAGCGAGCTGGTAGGCCGCGGTATTTTTCGTACGGTTTCCACGATATTGACACAGGTGACGGTGGATCCGTATGATGACGCTTTTTATCATCCGACGAAGATCATCGGCCGTGTCATGGATACGGCAGAAGCGGAAGAGGAGGAGAAAAAGGGTAATCATGTGACGCGTGTTGAGGGAGGTTTCCGCAGAATAGTTGCTGCGCCGACGCCGCTCGAGATCGTGGAGCTGGATGCGGTCAATGCGCTGATGGATGCGAACCAGATTGTGATTGCGGCAGGCGGAGGAGGTATTCCAGTTCTGCAGCAGGGAAATAAGTTAAAGGGAGCCAGTGCTGTGATTGAGAAGGATCTGATTGCCGGATTGCTGGCGGACGGAGTGAACGCGGACCAGCTCATTATTCTGACGGACGTAGATTGCGTTTATAAGGATTTTGGAAAGGAAAAGCAGGAGCCGATTTATTTGATGTCCTGTGAACAGGCAGCATGCTATATGGCGGACGGTGAATTCGGTATGGGGAATATGCAGCCGAAGGTTCAGACCGCGATCAATTTTATTGGAGATTCGGAAACCCGTACTGTGCTGATTACACGGTTGGACAGTATCCGGGAAGCAATGCTTGGACAGACGGGAACCGTTATTCGAAAATAGAAACAGATGTATGGGCGATTGTGTACTTCACAATCGCCTTCATTGCGTAAACGGATATATGAAAGAACAGGAGGAGCTTGGCTATGAAAATACTCAGAAAGACAAAAATAATCTGTACATTGGGTCCGTCTACGGACGAGGAGTCGATTTTGAGGGAATTGATGCTGTCCGGCATGAATGTCGCACGGTTTAATTTTTCCCATGGTACGCATGAGGAACAGAAAGCAAGACTGGATAAACTGAAAAGAATCCGTGAAGAACTGGATTTGCCGGTAGCTGCACTTCTGGATACAAAGGGACCGGAGATACGTATCCGGAAACTGGAGGGCGGACGTGCACTGCTGCAGGAAGGGCAGATGTTCACGCTGTCCTGCGGCGATTTTGTCGGCAATGATAAGCGGGTGGCCATTACCTACGGTGATCTTTATAAGGATGTTGCGGTCGGCAGTCAGATTCTGATCGACGACGGATTGATCGAAATGAAGGTGATGCAGATTGACGGAACAGATATTGTGTGTCAGGTAGAGAACGGCGGTGTGATTTCTGACAGAAAGGGTGTCAATGTACCGAACGTTGAATTGGGACTTCCCTATGTCAGTGAGACAGATTATGCAGACATTGTGTTCGGTGCCGAACAGGGATTTGATTTTATTGCGGCTTCCTTTACACGGACGGCCGAGGATGTCCTGCAGATACGCTCTATCCTTGAAGAACACGGACGTTCTAATATGCGGATCATTGCTAAGATTGAGAACAAGCAGGGTGTGGATAATATTGATGAGATTCTTCGCGTCAGTGACGGCATTATGGTAGCCCGGGGCGATCTGGGAGTGGAGATCCCGATGGAGGATGTGCCTGTGATCCAGAAAATACTGATTTCCAAGGCGTATAACGCGGGGAAACAGGCTGTTACTGCGACACAACTGCTGGATTCCATGATGACGCGGCCCAGACCGACCAGGGCGGAGACTGCGGATGTGGCAAATGCGATCTATGACGGCACCAGCGCCATCATGTTGTCCGGTGAAACGGCGGCGGGAAAATATCCGGTTGAAGCTTTAAAGACAATGGTAAAGATCGCTGTACGTACGGAGAAAGATATCGATTATGCCGCCCGCATGCGGCATCGAGATGTTATGGTGAATCCGGATATTACGAATGCGATTGCTCATGCTACCTGTACGACGGCAACGGATCTGAATGCTTCTGCCATCGTTACGGTGACGAATTCCGGCTCGACCGCTTATATGGTATCAAAGTATCGTCCGACCAGTCCGATTATCGGCTGCTCGGTTTTCAAAGAAACCTGCAGACTGCTGAGTCTGGCCTGGGGTGTAACGCCGGTTCTGGTGGAGAAGCAGGACAATTCTGACGCACTGTTTGATCACGCGGTAGAACGTGCGGAAGAGGCCGGTCTGATCCGTCAGGGAGAGATTGTGGTGATCACGGCGGGTGTGCCGCTGGGAGTGTCCGGTACGACGAATATGATCAAAGTACATGTGGCAGGACACATTCTTCTGACAGGAAAGGGTCTGAACGGGAAGGCGGCTTCCGGTAATCTCTGTGTAGCGCTTTCCGCGGAAGACCTGAAGAAAAAATATAAAGAGGGCGATATCATCGTGATGAGCGATACGTCCAATGAGGTGATGGTACAGATTCGGACGGCATCCGGTCTGATTCTGGAAGCTCAGGGGGAGAATTCCCACGGTGCGATTGCGGGATTAAGCCTGAATCTGCCGGTGATCACGGGAGCCGCGAATGCAACACAGGTTTTGAAGACGGGGGCGTTTGTGACGATGGACAGCGGAAAAGGAACGGTGAGCTGCAACCGGTGAGATTCAGACTTACAGCTTACATAAATGCTGTTTGAAAAGATTGCAGAACAAATAAAAAAGGATATGACAAAAGTGCCGGCGAAACCGCCGGCACTTCTGCGTTAAAGGGTAGTTGAAGGTTACAGGTAAGACCATTATTCATTCTGGTTAAATAATGGTTCCAGCACATCTGCATATGTCTCAAATATATCCAGCAGATATGTGTTCCAGTGGCGGGCATCCTGATCGGAGCTGCCGAACACGTAATCCTCCTGGCCGTAGTCAATGACATCGAAACCGGGCATAGCCTTGCTTGCGCCCGCGGTACGGTAGGAAACCGCGTCTGCCAGGGTGAAGGATACGGAGGATGTATCGTCATAGTTTACCCAACTGCTGATATCCGTGCCGCCGGCTGATTCGGATGTCCCGTTTTCCGTCTGCACAGTGGCTTCCGCCTTTTCAACGGAAACAGCGCCGTCCACATATTTTCCGTACATTTCATCTACATAGAGAGCCAGAGATTCGCCGAGTATCTCGGAAGGAACGTGGCCGCCGTCCCACTGCCATTCGATTTCTGCATCCGTGCCGGCGTTCAGCCAGGCAATCTGCAGGTTCAGGGAAGTGAACATGGACATATCACCTTCAGAGGCGCCCATGACAATCCGCGTCCAGGCAGGATCCTCTGTGTCGTCGGAACCGATGTAGTTCAGCGGATTATAAAGGGATACGATGTTGTTGCCGTATTTGTCGCCTGCCAGGATTTCGTTGATATCCTCCTCATATGCGGCGATCATATCTTCGTAAGAATCATAGTTGGCGGAGTCCGTGCTGCCGGAGGCGGATTGTGTCGTGCCTGCGTCCGGGGTTCCGACTTCTTCTGTTTCTGTATCCGCGTTGTCCGCATCGGCATCAGCGGAATCGCTGTCATCTGTGCTGTTGCCGCGTCCGGGACCGCCGCGACCTGTGTTATCCGCGTCAACCATCATATCTTCGTCTATTTCCATGTCGTCCGGGGTATCGCCGGTTCTGCCCATTTCTGACATATCGGGAAGTTCGGAAGTGTCAATATCAGAGAGATCCGTTTTGCCGTCAGCTGCGTCCGGCATTTCGCCTGTTCCATCCATATCGGACAGATCAGCATCGCCATCGGGCAGGTCGGCGCCATCCATGTCGCCGTCAGGCAGATCGGTGGTATCCATATCGCCGCCCGGCATGCCGCCCATGCCGCCCATGTCGCCTATGCCGCCGCCCATGCCGCCGCCCATGACATCGCTGCTGGAATTGCTCTTCGTGTAACGACCCTCGATGAACGCGGAAGCTTTATCTTCTGTTGTCATGGAGGCAACTTCCTCATCGCTCAGGGCATTGCCGTCTGCGTCAAACCATGTCCAGCCGTCCGCATAGTCCAGGTTGTCAAGATACCACTGCAGATTCTGCGTAAATTCTGCAAGGTAGAAATTCAGATAAGTGCCGTAGTAGCCGTTTGTTTCCGGATAAGCGTCGAGGTCATATTCAATCGTCAGTTCAACGGCGTCGTCGGTGTCGCCGTCCTCATTAATATCAAAGCCGACTGCGCTTTCATCCACGGTAAGATCCTGCCCGTTGATATAATCCATGTAGGATTCTGACAGGTACTCCGCCAGCTGTGCCTGGAAATCGGTGCTGAAAGAATAATCTGTATCCAGATAATACTCGAAGGCGAGCGCCATATCTGCCTCATAAAGAGACGTGATCGCGCTGTAGGCAACGCAGCCCCATGCGCCGTCGGAAATCTCATAATCTGTTCCGTCAATCGTGACTGTGGTTGTATAGCCGCCATCCTCTGTATAATACACGCCAACTGCGCCGGCCTCGATTTCATAGTCGTAGAAATCAGAGTTGTTTGAAGTGGCTGCGAACATTGTCGCGTGCGCACCGCCGCCGGAACCGCCGGTGGATACGAAATAATCCACGCTGCCCGGAAGGTTGCCGAGCAGTATGTTATATTTTACATAGCGCGCGGCGTTTTTCTGGTCTACCAGACAGCAGGGCGCGTCGCCGGTATAGACGGTATTTCCATCGTCATCGGTAATGGTGCTCTGTTTCCCGCGGTTGCCGCAGGACACGTTAATGTAGCCTTCCGCTGCATAGGTGGTGGAGGCGTTGGAATTGCTCTGTTCACTGTAGCCGGCTGCGCCCGTGTTCAGAATGACCGGTGCGGTGGCAGCTGTGTAGACCTGACCGTTGGTGCTGGTGATCTCCGCGTCATAATCAATGACAAGAGAACCGTTGACTGCGTCGGAAGCGTCCTCTGACGTGATATCCGCCGTTCCGTCTCCGTCTGTATCAATACCGGTTACATATGCGCCGGGGACGCATACGGAAACTCCCTGCTCATCCTCAATCTCAGGATAAGCGACCGCTGATACGGAAGACAGTACCCAGGCATCCGCGGACGACGTGTAAGTCCATTCCTGACTTTCGTTGTTGGCGAGATTCAGGGTTTCCTCGATGTAAGCCTGTGTTTCGGAATCTGCTGACTCATTGGTTGAGCTGTTTTCACCTGAATCGCTCTGGCAGGCACACAGCCCCAGCGGAAGAGCCAGACAGAGCAACAGGGCTAAACTTCTTTTTTTCATAAATAGCCTCCTGTGATAATGGTGTACTTTCAGATTTGTATAGCAAATAAAAACAAATAAAATCCGGGAGTATAGGACATTTATGGTAAATATAATATATGGAAAAGATTGAAATAATGTTGAAACGGATCAATAAACTCCGGAAATCATTTCAGAACGGGGATGGTAACGGTAAATTCCACCTTTCCGTCATGGCATAGGACCTCTATATTTCCGTGATGAGCACTTACAATGGCTCTGGCGATGGCGAGCCCCAGTCCGTAGCGTTTATCTTCGCTGTTTCTTGCGGAATCCCCACGGTAGAAACGCTCAAAAATTTTATCTCTGGATTCCGGTGGGATTTCCTCTCCGTCGTTTGCCACAGACAGAGAAGCGGTATTGCGCTCCGCACATAAGGAAAAGCCAATCTCTCCGTTTACTGTACAGTGATGGAGAGCATTGTCGAGCAGGATTGAAATCAGCTGCCGGAGTTGGGCGGCATTGCCCTGTACCTGGATGTCTTCCGTTATGCGGTAGACGAGACGCAGGCCTTTTTCAAAAGCAATGCTTTCAAACGGCAGCGCTTCCCCGGCGGCCAGACGGCTGAAATCCAGACGTTCCATCGGCGGAACCGTATTTTCCGTACGGGCAAGCTCCAGCATCTGTGTCACCAATGCTCCCATGTGGTCGTTTTCGTACTGGATATTGGCGAGCCATGTATTCTCACC
The DNA here is from genome assembly GCA_021201035.1 of Clostridiales bacterium. Classification (GTDB taxonomy): domain Bacteria; phylum Bacillota; class Clostridia; order Lachnospirales; family Lachnospiraceae; genus Eubacterium_I. The sequence goes on along the minus strand of JAJQFQ010000119.1, from coordinate 22,016 downwards.
GAGCTCACGTGAGAGCAGCTCTGCGCTGGTATTGATGACGGCAATCGGCGTTTTCAGCTCGTGTCCTGCGTCAGAGATAAACTGTTTTTGGCTCTGATAGCTTTCTTCCAGCGGGTCGACAATTTTTTTTGCCAGAAAGATGGAGAGGAAAAAAATCAGAATGATAGCAGCGCCGCCGTAGATCAGGGTATAGTGGAACAGGGTTGACATACTTTCACTCATGATTGTATTGTCTACAAATGCTACAAGTGTGTAACCATCTTTTTTCATGGTATAATAAATCAGGTTGCCGTGAATGCCTTTATTTTTACGGCTCTGTATGATTTCGGCGGCGATATCTTCCAGCTCTTCATTTTCGTAGGAAATGTTGGTGTTCTCTGTCTGCAGTATTTCCCCGTCATCGGAGATGGCGACGGAGTAAAAGGTGGAGAGCCGGAATGTGGGTGTGGATTCGGGCGGGGGATCATTTTCCTCCGGCCGACTATCCGGAATGTCGGAATCTGGCAGATTGTCCGGCTGGGCAGGATCGCCTGTCGGGGTTTCGGATCTCGGATCATCGGCTTCGGACGGTGTGTCTTCACCAGATAAATCGCCGAAGTATTCCTCTTCTTCTGTCAGAGAGTACAGTTCCGCATAGCGCTCCAGCATTTCATAATTTTCATCAGCTACATCATGAAAGCTGGAAGCATATATGATGATCAGAATACCGAGGAAGAGACAGATGAGTATTGCCATGATTGATACGAGGATTTTTTGTCTGGACTGTTTAAACATGGATATACCTCAGTTCATACCCGATACCGCGTACAGCCTTGATTTCGGTATGGGATCCGACAAAGGCCAGTTTTTTGCGGGTAAAGGACATGTAGACTTCTACATTATTGTATTCCGCGTCGCTTTCGAACCCCCAGATTTTAACGGCAAACTGTTCACGTCTTAAAATCTGCCCCTGATTGGAAATGAGATATTCCAGAATGCGGGACTCCTTTTCGCTCAGCCGGACGCTCTGTCCGTTTGCGGTGCAGATCAGTGTGGAGGCAGACATATCCAGAGAGATATCACCGAAAGACAGGGAACCGTCGGGAGAATGGATGTTCCTGCGCCCGAGAGCGCGGAGCCTTGCCAAAAGCTCCTTCGTTTTGAACGGTTTGGTAAGATAGTCGTCAGCTCCGCTGTCGAGTCCTGCTACTTTATCGTCGATATCGCTTTTGGCGGTCAGCATCAGGATCGGTGTGCGAACGCTGCGTTTCCGGGCCTGCATTGCTACGTCAAAGCCGTTCATTCCCGGCAACATGACGTCGAGGATGATGATATCGTATATGCCGCTTTCGACGAACTGCAGCCCGGAGATTCCGTCGGAACAGTGATCAACCTCATAGTTTTCGAGGCGCAGGATCTCAATCAGCGCCTGTGCCATTCTTTTTTCGTCTTCGATCAACAGGAGTTTCATACGCGCCGGATTTCCTTGACATGATAGCCGGCTTTGGCAACGATGGATTTGATTTCACCGTCCTCTGCGGGTGCTTTTGTGCGGATCTCGGCAGAATTTTTCCGAAGGTTCACTTTGGCAAAATATCCTTCCGTCTGATTGAAGCGGTTTTCAATCCGTGCCGCGCAGTTTTTACAGGTCATACCTTCAATCAGAATGGTACAGGTATAAGGATATTCTGCGGGATTGATGTCCTTTCGAATCACTTTCTCCGCGGCATCGCCCCCGGCGCCGCAGCAGCCCTGTGTGATTTTTTTGCGGTAGCTGACAATGACCGCAAGGAGAATCACGATGATAATGATAACAATAATAATGGTAGCAACCATACGTTCCTCCTTTGGATAGTTACGACTAATTGATATTGTTTGTATCATACAACATTTTCTGCTGTGAGTCAATCCGAACTCCATTTCTTTCATTGTAAAAACATATGCGTGAACATGAAAACGTTTGCACAATTAAAAGTTGACAAAACATGTCGGATGTATTAATTTGGATTTAACAATTTCATTGAGATTGCATCATACGGGAAACACAAAGGTAAGAAAAACAAGGCAAACGTTTGCGTTTTCCAGAAAAGAAAGGACTGGTAGATAAGAATGAAGAAGATTCAATTATGGAAAAAAGGGATCGCTCTCGGAGTGACGGCGGCATTACTGGTCGGAGGTCTCGCGGCCTGCGGCAGCAGTTCGGATACATCGGACAGCGGTGATTCCGGAAGCGCGGAGACAGAGACAGCCAGCAGCTCGGACGGAGATACGATTACGATTACAAATGTCTCCTACGACCCGACGAGAGAGTTTTACGCGGCATACAATGAGATTTTTGCGGAATATTATGAAGAAGAGACCGGACAGTCGGTGGAGATCGTACAGTCTCACGGCGGTTCCGGCTCTCAGGCCCGTTCCGTGATTGAGGGAAGCGACGCGGATGTAGTAACCCTGGCGCTGGCACATGATATCACATTGATTGAGGAAGAGGACCTTATTGATGAGGGATGGATCGATGAGTTTGATCTGAACAGTTCTCCTTATACCTCCACGATTGTATTTCTTGTTCGGGCAGGCAATGAGAAGGACATTCAGGACTGGGATGACCTGATCAAAGATGGTGTTGAAGTGATCACGCCGGATCCGAAGTCTTCCGGTGGCGCGTGCTGGAACTTCCTCGCGGCCTGGTATTACGCGGATGAACAGTTCGGCGGGGATGAGGATCAGATGAAAGATTTTGTATCCGCACTCTATGACAATGTCCTCGTGATGGATTCCGGCGCACGCGGCGCGACAACGACGTTTGTGGAAAACGGACAGGGAGATGTACTGATCGCATGGGAAAATGAGGCGCTCCTCGCGCTCGATGAGTATCCGGGCGAATATGAGCTGGTAACCCCGAGCATCAGTATCCTGGCGGAGCCGTCTGTGGCAATCGTGGATGAGAATGTAGACAACAACGGGACGAGAGAAGTGGCGGAAGCATATCTGGAGTACCTCTATTCTGATGAAGCACAGGTTCTGGCGGGAGAGAATTATTACCGCCCGAGCAACGAGGAGATTCTGGAGACATTCTCCGATACATTTGACCTGACGGTAAACCTTTGCACGATCGATGATTTCGGCGGATGGGATCAGGCATATGAGGATTTCTTCCAGGACGGCGCGATCTTTGATGAGATTTATAATAACTGATAGAATGTTCAAAACCGCGGGCAGAGGAAAAGTCCTGCCCGCAATTGACATTCTGACACGAGGATTTTTCTATTATGGCAAAAAACAAATCGGTTATTCCCGGCAAGGGTCTGACTGCGGGAATTACAATAACCATGCTTTCTCTTTTGATATTGATTCCGCTTGCATCCATCCTGGCTTACTCCTTTCGGCTAAGCTGGTCCGAATTCTGGCAGCTGATCTTCCAGCCGAATGTCATGCGGGCATTTCGCACGAGCATCGTATGTTCACTGGTCGCTGCTGTCATTAACTGTGTATTCGGACTGATCCTGGCATGGATTCTGGTGCGGTATGAATTTCCGGGGAAGCGCATCATGGACGGAATGATCGAGCTTCCTTTTGCGCTGCCCACCGCAGTCGCGGGCATTACGCTCTCGAAGATGTATTCCGCTCAGGGAGTGATCGGAAGCTGGTTTGATCATTTCGGGATATCGATCTCCTACACAAAGATCGGACTGACGATCGCGCTGATTTTTATTGGTATTCCTTTTGTGGTGCGCGCATTGCAGCCGGTGCTGGAAAAGCTTCCGGATTCTTATGAGGAGGCGTCGACCATGCTCGGCGCGAGCCGCGGTTATACCTTCTGGCGGGTGATTCTGCCGGAGCTGACTCCGGCGCTGCTTACCGGATTCGGTCTTGCACTGGCCAGGGGCATCGGGGAATACGGCAGCGTGATTTACATATCCGGGAACAGTGAGAAGCAGGGGACGCAGGTGGTTTCCTATGTAATCATGCAGAAACTGAATTCGGGAAATGTGGATTATGAGGGTGCGGCTGCAATCGCGCTGATCCTGCTGATTATTTCCTTCCTGCTGTTGTTCTTCATCAATATGGTTCAGCTGGCCGCCGGGAAACGGGCGGAAGGATGATTTGCGAGGCAGGAACCATTCATAATTCATGATTCAGAAAGGTGCATTTATGAATACTCAGAAGAAAAAAGAAAAAGGCAGGATTGCTCCGGTTGTTCTGATTCTGATCGGTGCGGCGTTTTTTGTTATTATGCTCATCCTGCCGCTGGCGGCGGTTATTTACCGGTCTCTGCGGTCCGGGCTGGAGGTTTATTTAAGTGCTGTCACCGCCTCTAATACACTGTCCGCACTGCGGGTGACGCTCATCGCTGCGGGCATTGCCCTGGCAGTCAATACATTTTTCGGTCTGTGTGCGTCGTGGCTGATCACCAAGTTTGAATTTCGAGGCAGACAGGTATTGTCAACGCTGATCGATATTCCGTTCTCCATTTCTCCGGTGATCGCCGGCCTGGCTTTTATCATGACCTTCGGGCGGATGGGCTGGGCGACGCCGCTGATTGACCGGCTTAATAATCTGCTGGGCACGGACATTGCTCTGGTTTTTTCAGTCCCGGGTGTAGTCCTGGCGACAATCTTCGTGACCTTCCCGTTTGTGTCCCGGGAACTGATTCCGGTGATGCAGGCGCAGGGCTGCGCAGAGGAGGAAGCGGCCGCCATGATGGGGGCAAAGGGATTTACCATTTTCCGGAAGGTGACATTTCCCCATATTAAATGGGCGCTGCTCTACGGGGTCATTCTGTGTACGGCGCGGGCACTGGGTGAGTTCGGCGCGGTTTACGCCGTATCAAAGACCAGAGGACAGACATTTACGCTTCCTCTGGAGGTGGACGCTCTGTATATGGCCGGGAGCGCGGATTCCATTACACAGGCGTTTGCCGTTTCTTCTATTCTGGTGATCATGGCGATCGTGATACTGATATTGAAACAGATTGTAGAAGCGCGGGGCAAACGTGAAGGATAACAGAAGCGTATGGCAGGTTGTGATTTCCGTAAAAATACGGGATGATGCCATGTGATTCGCTGATAATGGAGGAAAACCCATGTATGTGGAAATGAAAAATATAAATAAAAACTTCGGCAGCTATGAGGCTTCGAAGGATATCAGCTTCGGCGTGGAGCAGGGAAAACTGGTCGCGCTTCTCGGACCCAGCGGCAGCGGAAAAACGACGATCCTGCGGATGATTGCCGGTCTGGAGCATCAGGATTCCGGGGATGTCATCATTGAGGGAAAAGTCGTCAATGATGTGCCGGCCGGAGAACGCGGCATCGGATTTGTGTTTCAAAACTATGCCCTGTTTCGATATATGACGGTTTATGAAAACATTGCTTTTGGGCTTCGGGTGCAGAAACAGAACAGGCAAAAGGTGGATGCCAGAGTGCGGGAGATGATCCGGCTTGTGGGTCTGGAAGGCATGGAGAAACGTTATCCGAACCAGTTATCCGGCGGACAGCGGCAGAGGGTCGCTTTTGCCAGAGCCATCGCGCCCAGTCCGCAGCTTCTGCTTCTCGACGAGCCGTTTGCTGCCATTGACGCAAAAGTACGGAAGGAGCTTCGCGGCTGGCTGAAAAAAATGATCGCTCAGGTAGGGATCACCAGTATTTTCGTCACCCATGATCAGGAAGAGGCCGTGGAAGTCGCGGATGAGATTCTGATCATCAACGAAGGCAGGCTGGAGCAGAAGGGCGCTCCGGTCGATATTTATAAAAAACCAAAGACCTCTTTTGTCGCCCAGTTCATAGGTACTTCCGCGATTTATGAGAATTTCACAGGTTTTAAGGGCTTTGAGCATCTGCCGGAGGGAGATGTGGTAATTCGCCCGGAGTTTGTCGAAGCGTTTAAGAGCGATAATGAGAAGTTTCAGAACCTGATAGCCGACGCAGAGGAGGGAATCATCACGGATATCGCTTTTCGGGGAAACTGTCTGGAACTTACGCTGGATGTCAACGGCGTAAAACTGACAACGGAACGTTCTCTGGAACGAAGGCCGGTTCAGATCGGAGAAAAGATGTGCGTGTTGGTGTATCGTGTCTATGTTATTGGCGAAGGGGGAGGAGAAACCACGATCTTTCTCAATCAGAGATTGAAGGACATAGATATAGAGACCCTTTAAAAAGAACCTCTGATGTATGTTTTTCCATATAAAATACCCTTTTTTGCTATCCGCCTTCAGGCGGCGGATTGGAGAGAATTATGCGAGAGGCAGATATAAAAGAATTGTTGACGGGAGCGGGGGAGCGGATCGTGCTGGACATTCGTCCGCCGGAGACATTCCGGCGCGGATCGGTAGAAGGGGCAGTGAATATCCCCATGGAAGAGTTGAGGGAGAGGATGGATGAGTTGGACAGAGAAAAAACCGTTTATGTGCTCTGCCATACCGGTGATCAAAGCATGGAGGCGGCGGAGGAACTCTCTGAGGCCGGATTTTGCGCGGTCAATGTTAAGGGCGGTTATCGCGCCTTTTTAAAGCACCAGCTCGTCGGGGTGATGGCGCGGCAGGATTCCCTGGAAGAGGAGCGCGCGCGAATCGAGCGCAGCCTGATAAAAAAATTCCGGAAAACCATCTGGTGTAAATTTACGAAGGGGATTAACGAATATGATCTCATCCGGGACGGCGACCGGATCGCCGTCTGCATCTCCGGCGGCAAGGATTCCATGTTGATGGCGAAGCTGTTTCAGGAATTGCACAGGCACGGCCGGGCGAATTTTGAACTGGTATTTCTTATTATGAATCCGGGTTATAATGAGGAGAACTGGAGGATCATTCAGGATAACGCGAAGCTGCTCGGCATCCCGTTGACGGTGTTCGAGACGGATATTTTTGATACGGTCGCAGGAATTGATAAGAATCCCTGTTATCTCTGTGCCCGGATGCGAAGGGGACATCTGTATGCTCGCGCGAAGGAACTGGGCTGCAATAAAATTGCGCTCGGACATCATTTTGATGATGTGATCGAGACGATCCTGATGGGGATGTTTTACGGCGGGAAGGTGGAGACGATGATGCCGAAGCTTCACAGCAGAAATTTTGAGGGGATGGAGCTCATTCGGCCCATGTATCTGATCCGCGAGGCGGATATTCAGGCGTGGCGGGATTATAACCGGCTCTGCTTCATTCAGTGTGCCTGCCGTTTTACGGAAAACTGTGTCAGCTGCGGCGGCGGACAGGGATCTAAAAGAGAGGAAATGAAGGAACTGATTGCCGAACTCAGGAAAAAGAGTGAGTTTATCGAGATGAATATCTTCCGCAGTGTACAGAATGTGAATCTGAAGACGATCATCGGGTACAGTATTGACGGGGAAAAGCACAGCTTTCTGGATGATTATGCGGCAAAAGTACAGGAAGAGTTATAATCCTGTACTTTTGCCGATCTAATCATATGATTGTATAACAACTGTCTCGTCGGATCAGCCGGCATGGAAATTCAATCCGCACGGTCTCCTCATGCGCTTTTGCAATCCGGTCCAGCAGCAGGTTGACAGCCATGTGCGCCATTTCGCTGCGTGGGATGTGGATTGTGGTCAGCAGAGGTTGGGTGCTTTGTGATTCCTCTACGTTATCAATGGAGATGACGGAGATGGAATCACGCACTTTCTTTTTTTCCCGGCGCAGAAGCTTAAGTACATGGATGGCGGTGCTGTCGTTGGCGCACAGGATGGCGGTAAAATCTGATTTCCCGGAAGCCTTTTGCTCTAAAAGCTCATACAGGGCGGTCTCTGCCTCCTCTTTTGTCTGGTCGGTCTGCTTGATCAGATTGTAATCCATGGGCATATGATTCTGTATCATCATATTGCAGTAGCCGATATAGCGGCTTTCATAGGAGCAGTCGCCGATGTAGGCGATTTTTTTGTGACCGCAGGAAATCAGGTGGCGCATCGCCAGCTCGGCGGCTTTCTGCCCGTCGCAGATTACTTCGTCTACGTTAAAATTCATGGGATTTCGCCAGATGGCGACCACATTTCTGTTTTGGCCGGTGATGTGGGTGAGCAGCTTCTGGGAGCAGCGCCCCAGAATGATGACTCCGTCGGATGCGGAAAGATTCTGGGAAAATGTTTCGTCCACATAGATGACATGGTCGATCAGAGTATGTTGTTTCATCAATTCTACCTCCAGGTTGCGGAAGAGTTCAGAGAAAAACAGATCCTTCTCCGACGAAGTGATACGCGCGAGGACAATGGAGATATGAAGGGCGGACGCGGTTTCTTCCCCGGATTTCCGGAGCTGCCGGGCAGTCTCGTTGGGCAGATATCCGATCTCGCGGGCTGCTTTCCAGATCCGGTCCTGCAGCTCACGGGAGGCGCAGGTCGAGGAGGTGTTGTTGAGTACGCGGGAAACCGTGGAAACGGATGTCCCGACCATGGATGCAATTTTTTTGAGCGACATGGGAAGCCTCCTTTTTTCCGGTATATATGAATATGATTCACGGAAACTGGTTTTGTGTAAAAAATGTAAAAGTATAAACAACCGGCTTTATAAGAAAACGTTTGCACGGTTAAAAGTTGATAAGATTATAAAAATATATAAATCCATTTCCAATATCTGCAAATCAATATTAGCACAAAGGAAACATAAATGCAATAGATTACACAAACGTTTGTGTTTTGGCCATAGTTACAAAAATCAATTTTTGCTTGTAATATAGTAAATTTCAGGTATATAATATTCGATATATGTAAAGAGATAAAAAACAGGAAGACCATTGACATATCGTCCTGTTGGAATCTCATTTTCAATGGCAGGAGATATGGTTATGTATTATTCGGGAATCAAGCCATTCAGTACGGAAAACGGCCCGGGCGTTCGCGTGAGTCTGTTTGTGTCGGGGTGCCGAAACCGCTGCAAGGGGTGTTTTCAGCCGGACACCTGGGATTTTTTAAACGGCATGGAGTTTACGGAGGAGACGCGGCAGCAGATTCTGGTTGATTTAAGACCTTCTTATATAACCGGGCTTACCCTGCTGGGAGGAGATCCGTTTGAGCCGGAGAACCAGGAAGGACTGATCGGTTTACTGAGGCTGGTGAAAAAGACTTATCCGCAGAAGACGATCTGGGCATTTACCGGTTATATATTGGAGCGTGATCTGGTTGCTGGCGGAGCGAGGTTTACTCCGTATACAGAAGAGATGCTGGGGTATCTGGATGTCCTCGTGGACGGGCCTTTTGTTGAGGAGAAAAAAAATCTGATGCTTCCTTTTCGCGGTTCTGAAAACCAGAGAATTATTTTGATGGAGGAAACACGACGCACCGGCCAGGTGGTTCTTTCGCCGCTCATGGAGAGGGGCAGTGTGGCTGCACGGTAAAAGATATGATGGGGAAGTGCGTGTGACTGCGTTGAGTCGAAACAGGGATTTTTATGATTTTTGCGGATATGGCGGAATTGGCAGACGCGCCGGTTTTAGGTGCCGGTGGGCTATTGCCTGTGCAGGTTCGAACCCTGTTATCCGCATTGATACAGGACTTTTACAGTTTTAACAGAAAGAGGGATGATTATGGCGCAGGGAGCTCCGAGACCGGGAGAAAAATATCTTCATTTTAAAAACCGGCTCTATCAGGTTATTTCAGTGGCATACCACTCGGAAACCATGGAAAAATATGTAGTCTACCAGGCATTGTACGGTGATTTTAAAACCTACATCCGCCCGTATGAGATGTTTATCAGTGAGACGGATCATGAGAAATATCCGGAGATAACACAAAAGTACCGTTTCCGCTATCTTGGAGACGAGGATGCCGGCGTGTCAGGAGATGTTCCGGAGCAGAGTTCGTCTGCTTTTACGCCGGAGAAAGAAGGTACATTGAATGCTGTGCCGGAAGGAAAAGGCATACCGGAACCTGTGACGGAGAGCGGTTCTTCATTGAAAAAATCATCGGAATCAGAATTACCGTCGGAAGATGCAACAGAAAGCCATCTGAATCCGTGGCTGGATAAGATTCTGGATGCGCGCGATTTTGATGAGAAGTATAAGATCGTCTGTGACATGCACAATGATGTCACAGACCGTCTGATCGATGATATTGCGGTTGTCATGGACATTGCGATTCCGGAAGGAGATCTGAGAAGCCGCTATGAGCAGCTGAAATATTGTCTGCGCACCAGACAACGATATGAGATGGGCAGACTCAGATCCTGACCGGTCAGAATATGCGGTCTGTCCATCTGTACATCGCAGATTATACATTCGTATTGCTGTCCGGAGCCTGATACCCGTGCCGGCTGATATAGCTGTTGTGGTAGTACGGCTGCCAGGTGACATCCTCGAGAAACCACCCGGGCGGGATGAAGGCGTTTGCTTCTTCCTCACTGGGAAACTCTATTTCTGCCAGAATCAGCGGAGCTGCGTCCTGTTCAAAGATATCCAGTTCAATCGTGTATTTTCCGAATGGAATGCAGTATCTTTTTTTTGATATGAAGATGCCGTCCGTTTTGGGCCTGAGATGTTCATAAGATTCCTTTGTCAGAGGAAGGTTGTATTCCTCGCGGCTCATCATGCCGCCTGATTTGTACGTAAGGATATAGGAATCATCCTGTCTGCGGATACGGACGACAGGGTTGGTGCACAGGTATCCCTGTTCAATCCGGTGACACGGATAATCAGTCAGGTTTTCGGGCAGATTTGCTATTAAAAATTTGCGTTCGATTTCCATAGGGTTGCTCCTTTATATAAGATGATACAAGGGACAAAAGGTCAGAAATCGGATGCTTGCTTCCGCATTTCTGACATTGGGGACCGTAGTATCATACCCTTTTGTCGCTCAAATCATAAGATTTATAATTTAATAGTAGCAGTAAATGATGTAACTGTAAATAGTATAAAAGGATCATATTTAATGAAAGGATAGGCTATATCAATGAAAAGAATCGCAGTATTGGTCGTAGATGGTGTGGAAGAGGTTGAATGTCTGACAACGGTTGATTTTTGCAGGAGAGCCGGCATAGATGTGACAACGGTTTCCGTGACCGGGAAAAAACAGATTCGCGGCAGTCATGATATTATTTTCCATACGGATACGGTTTATGATGAGGCGGATTTTGATGACTTTGACGGTGTGGTGTATCCGGGCGGACCCGGTACGGCTGCGCTTGGTGAAGCAGATGGAACCCGTGCTCTTGCGGAACGTTTTTTACATGAAGGCAAGATGGTGGCCGCTATCTGCGCGGCGCCGGGGATGCTGTCGGAAACGAGCCTGTTAAAAGGGAAAACGGCGACCGGATATCCCGGCTGCAAGCCGGACGTGGGTGCTGATTGGACAGAGAATACGACGGAGACGGATGGTAATCTGATTACCGGGAAGGGACCGGGGGCTGCATCTTATTTCGCTCTTGCCGTAATCCGCTATCTGCTGGGCGAGGAAAAGGAAGCTGAAATTTACGCGTCGACAATGATGCCTGCTTAACAGAGAAAGAGACCGCCTTTCCTGAACGTTCGTATCGAATGTTCGGACGGCTGTCTCTTTTTCATCCTTTTTGAGGTTCCCGATTCGTTTACCGGATCGTTTCGATTCGCGGAAAAATGTCCGCAGGATGTTACTCCTGAGAGGACATCTGCTCTTCCTGCTTTTTGATCATTTTTCTGACCATCTCGCCGCCGATGGAACCGGCCTGACGGGAGGTCAGATCTCCGTTATCTCCTTCCTTCAGCGGCACGCCGATTTCAGAAGCAACCTCCTGTTTAAAACGGTTCATTGCGCCTTTTGATTCCGGAACGGATAATTTGGACGAATTTTTAGAAGAATCACTCATGTTGTACACCTCCGTAAATAAATCTTCTCTATTGTAAAGACAGGTCGCTTTGAAAACTCATGGATTTTTATGAAAGTTCGCTGTCCTGTTTCTAGTATGAACGGCGGCGCGAAAAATATTAGTGGAAAAATTTTGTATAAAATATTTGATTTCAGATTCTTTACCTTGCATTTGTAAAATCGCTGTGTTATAATGCCTAAATGATTGTAAGCGCTGGAACTGTGCCCTTTTTTCCGTGCTGGATCAGATATTGTGCCGGAGAAACGACGGCAGCTCAGTCGCATATCGATAGAATTCAAGGAGGAAATGAAAATGAGTGTACAGGTTGAGAATCTGGAAGAGAAGAATAAAGCAAAGCTTACGATTGAAGTATCCGCGGAGGAGTTTGGCGAGGCGCTTCAGGAGGCATACAAAAAGCAGAAAAAGGATATCAGCCTTCCGGGCTTTCGCAAGGGAAAGGTTCCGATGAACATGATCGAGAAGATGTACGGGCCCGGCGTTTTTTATGAGGAAGCTGCCAATATTCTGATTCCTCAGGCCTACCGCAGTGCCGCGGAGGAGAGCGGAGAGGAGATTGTTTCCAGACCGGATATTGAGGTGACGCAGATCGAGAAGGGTAAGCCGTTTATCTTTACGGCGGTAGTTGCCGTCAAGCCGGAGGTGACACTCGGCAAATACATGGGCGTAGAGGTGACAGAGATCGATACGCAGGTGTCCGATGAGGACGTCATGAATGAGATTGACAGAGAGCGCGAGAACAATGCCCGGATCGTCAGTGTTGAGGATCGTGCCATTGAGAACGGCGATACTGCGGTGATCGATTATGAAGGGTTTTCCGACGGAGTTGCTTTTGACGGAGGTAAGGGTGAGAATCACTCCCTGGAGATCGGCTCCGGCAGCTTTATCCCCGGTTTTGAGGAGCAGCTGATCGGTAAGAATGCCGGTGATGAGGTGGAAGTGAATGTCACTTTCCCTGAGAGTTATCACGCGCCGGAGCTTGCGGGCAGGGATGCCGTGTTCCAGGTGAAAATTCATGAGATCAAGACGAAGGAGATTCCGGAGCTTGATGATGAATTTGCGCAGGATGTGTCCGAGTTTGATACGGTTGACGAGTACATGGCGAGCGTGAGAGAGAAGGTTCAGGAGCGGAAGAATGCTGAGGCGAAGCAGACACAGCAGGAAGAGGCTCTGGAGAAGATCGTTGCGGATTCCCAGATGGATATTCCGTCTGAGATGGTTGATATGCAGACTGAGAATATGATCAACCAGTATGCGCAGCAGATGGCTCAGCAGGGCATTTCTCTCGATCAGTATCTGCAGATCGCGGGCATCACGCTTGAGGAACTGGGCAATCAGGTTCGTCCGGAGGCGGAGACTCATATTCGCCAGGATCTGGTGTTGGAAGCCATTGCACAGGCGGAGGACATCGAGATTACGGATGAGGATGTAGACGCAGAGATTGAGCGCATGGCTGTCCTTTATAAGATGGAAGCGGATCAGTCGAAAGGTTACGTGACGGAGAATGAACGTGAGAATATGAAGCTTGATCTTGCTTCCCGTGCCGCACTGGAGCGTGTGGCGGAGGGCATGAAGCCCCGTGCGAAAGCGGAAGAGACTGATGAGCCCGCAGCTGAGGCCGGGGACGCGGCGGCAGAGAGCGCTGATACAGAGGAATAGGAGATTGAACTATAACAGAGTGTCTTCGCGCAAGTCATTTCTGTTCAGAAAAAACGGTGCAGATCGAGCCGGCAAGGCCGCTCTGCACCGTCATGTTTATAGGATATGATATAACGAACAACGAAATGTGATCATGAATCATGGATTCATGATATAAGGAGGAAATTATGAGCTTAGTACCTTATGTAGTAGAACAGACCAGCCGCGGAGAGCGCAACTATGACATATATTCCCGTCTCCTGAAGGATCGGATCATTTTTCTGGGCGAGGAGGTCAATGAAGTGACGGCCAGCCTTACGGTAGCTCAGCTGTTATTTCTGGAATCAGAGGATCCGGGTAAGGACATTCAGCTGTATATCAATTCACCGGGCGGCGTGGTTACCGCCGGTATGGCGATTTATGACACGATGCAGTATATCAAATGTGATGTTTCTACTATATGCATTGGTCTGGCAGCCAGTATGGGAGCATTTCTTCTGGCCGGTGGTGCAAAAGGAAAGCGTTTTGCGCTTCCCAATGCGGAGATTATGATTCATCAGCCGTCCGGCGGCGCGCAGGGACAGGCGACGGATATAAAAATCGTTGCGGAGAACATCTTAAAGACGAAAGAGCGGCTGAACCGCATTCTTGCACAGAATACCGGGAAACCGTACGATGTGATCGCGGCTGACACAGAGCGTGATAATTTCATGTCCGCTGATGAGGCGATGGCATACGGCCTGATTGACGCCGTGATTGAGAACAGGCAGTAGATTTATGTGTAACGGTGAAGGGGCTTTACAGTTACGATTGTGGAGGAAATATGGCAGGGAGAATTATTCAGGAAGATAAGATACGCTGCTCTTTCTGCGGGAAGTCGCAGGAACAGGTGAACAAGCTGATTGCGGGACCGAACGGCGCCTATATCTGTGACGAATGTATCGAGATCTGCAATGAGATATTAGAGGAAGATATGTTCCGCGGCGAAGACGTCGAAGCGGAAGAGGATCGGCCGGGTATGGAGATTAATCTTTTAAAACCGGCGGAGATCAAGGAGTATCTGGATGAGTACGTCATCGGACAGGAGCAGGCGAAAAAAGTTTTATCTGTTGCTGTTTATAATCATTACAAGCGGATTCTGGCAGGACCGATGCTGGACGTGGAACTGCAGAAGAGCAATATTCTGATGCTGGGACCGACCGGCTCCGGCAAGACACTGCTGGCACAGACACTGGCCCGTATACTGAATGTACCGTTCGCGATTGCGGACGCGACGACACTTACGGAGGCCGGGTACGTGGGTGAGGATGTAGAGAATATCCTGTTAAAAATTATTCAGGCGGCTGATTACGATATTGAGAAAGCTCAATACGGTATTATATATATTGATGAGATTGACAAGATCACCCGGAAATCAGAGAATGCTTCCATCACCAGAGATGTATCCGGAGAGGGCGTGCAGCAGGCATTGCTGAAGATTCTGGAGGGAACGGTAGCATCCGTGCCCCCGCAGGGAGGCAGGAAGCATCCCCAGCAGGAATTGATTTCTATCGATACGACGAATATACTCTTTATCTGCGGAGGTGCCTTTGAGGGGCTTGACCGGATCATTGAGAACCGTTTGGATCGCGGTTCCATAGGATTCAATTCTGAGCTTGCGGAGAAGACGGATAAGAACATCAGTGAGATTCTGAAGGAAGCGTTGCCGCAGGATTTTGTAAAATTCGGTATGATTCCGGAGTTTATCGGCCGCGTGCCGGTGACGGTTTCTCTTGCAGCGTTGGATCGGGAAGATCTGATTCGCATCTTAAAAGAACCGAAGAATTCGTTGATGAAACAGTATAAGAAGATGCTTGAACTTGATGGTGTGGAACTGACCTTCGATGAGGATGCGTTGGACGCAATCGCGGATCTTTCTCTTGCCCGTAAGACCGGAGCCAGAGGATTGCGGGCGATCATGGAGAATGTAATGATGGATCTGATGTATCAGATTCCTTCAGATGAGCGCATTCAGAAATGCAATATTACGAAGGATGCGGTGGAAGGTACTGCGCAGCCGCTGCTGGAATACAAGATGGCGGTGTGATGATGAGGATTCCGGGAGTGCGAAAAGCACGGAGGAATCCGTAGGTATCATAGGAACGGTTAAATAAGAAGCGGGGCGGGGTCGTTGACTCCGCTCTTTGAGGATGCGAGATGAACGAATTATTACAGGAAATGCCGGTTGTGGTATTCCGCGGAATCTGTATTCTGCCCGGAGCGGTTACACATTTTGATGTGAATCACCCGAAAGCCATTCAGGCTGTGAAGACGGCTATGGGTGAAGGCGGACAGATTTTTCTGGTTACGCAGAAGGATATGCAGGCGAAAAACCCGACGGAAGAAAACTTATATCGGGTTGGTCTGGTTGCCGAGATTCGGCAGGTAATCAAACAGAAGGATAAGACCCGGGTGATCGTGATGGGAAAACGCAGAGCAGAGCTGGCGTATTTTATAAACAGTGACGCCGGTCTGCGGGCGCAGATTTTGTTTTTCTCCAACGAGAATCAGCATGAGCCGCCTGTCGTGGAGGAGGCCATGCTCCGCAGTCTGCAGGAGGAATTGTTCGACTGCACAAATGAAAATCCAAGGGTCCGGAATGAGCTTCAGAAGCATCAGGACGGTCTGGCGCAGCTGGACACTTTTCTGGATGTGGTGGGCAACACCCTGCCCATTCCCTATCAGAAGAAACAGGCGCTGCTCGAGGCAATTACCCTGCGGCAGCGATATGACGAGATGATGCTGATTCTGCAGCAGGAGACCTGTGTCACACAGATCAAAAATGATCTTCAGGCAAAAGTAAAAGCACGTATCGATAAAAACCAGAGAGAATATGTGCTGCGTGAGCAGATGAAGGTGATTCGCGAAGAACTGGGGGAAGATGATGCTGATTCGGACGCAGAGCTGTTTATGCAGGCAGTGGAGTCGCTGGATGCACAGGAATCCGTAAAGGAGCGCCTGAAAAAAGAAATCAGGCGGTTTAAAGCGCTTTCCTCTAACGCGGCGGAGAGCAGTGTGCTGCGTACTTATCTGGAAACGATGCTGGAACTGCCGTGGAACAGACGTTCTGAGGATTGTACGGATCTCTCTTATGCGAAGCAGGTGCTGGATGATGACCACTATGGTCTGGAAAAGGTGAAAGAGCGGGTGCTGGAATTTCTGGCTGTCCGTCACCTGACGAAGGGAGGGGAAAGTCCGATTATCTGTCTGGTGGGACCGCCCGGAACCGGCAAGACGAGTATTGCCCGCTCCGTGGCCCGTGCGCTGGGCAGGGAATATGTCCGCATTTGCCTGGGCGGTGTCCGGGATGAGGCGGAGATTCGCGGTCACCGCAGGACGTATGTCGGAGCTATGCCGGGGCGTATTATACAGGGACTGAAAAACGCGGGTGTAAAGAATCCGCTGATGCTGCTGGACGAGATTGATAAGATGAGCAGTGATTATAAGGGAGATACTGCTTCTGCCATGCTGGAGGTGCTTGATTCGGAGCAGAATTCCCATTTTAACGATCATTACGTGGATATGCCGGTAGATCTTTCGGAAGTGTTGTTCATTGCGACGGCGAACGATATGCAGACGATTCCGAAGCCGCTGCTTGACCGTATGGAAGTCATAGAGGTCAGCAGCTACACGGCGAATGAAAAACTTCATATCGCAAAAGAGCATCTGATTGAGAAACAGAAAAGAGCAAACGGTCTGCTGCCGGAGCAGCTGACGATGACAGATGAGGCCGTGGAACAGATCATAGAGCACTATACCCGGGAGGCGGGTGTGCGTAATCTTGAGCGGCAGATTGCTCAGCTCTGCCGGAAGGCTGCGCGGGAGATTTATGAAGAAAACAGCAAAAACATTCTGATTGACAGGGCTGATGTTGTTACATGGCTCGGAAAAGAACGTTTTCATTCGGACGCGAAAAATGAAGAGGACGGAATCGGCATTGTACGAGGACTGGCCTGGACCAGCGTCGGCGGGACGACTCTGCAGATTGAGGTCAATATTATGCCCGGAAAGGGAGAGTTTCAGCTGACCGGACAGTTGGGCGATGTTATGAAGGAGTCAGCACGGACCGGTATCAGCTATATCCGGTCTGTCAGTTCCGGCTATGGAATTGACAGTGCGTTTTTTGCGGAGCACGATATACATATACATATTCCGGAGGGTGCTGTGCCGAAGGACGGACCGTCCGCAGGTATCACAATGGCGACAGCCATGCTGTCCGCGATCACGGGCAGGAAGGTTCGTGCCGATGTGGCGATGACCGGTGAGATCACTCTTCGGGGCAGGGTACTTCCGATCGGCGGACTGAAGGAAAAGCTGCTGGCGGCAAAGACCGCAGGTATTGACACTGTTATTATCCCGGAGAAAAACCGCAGCGACGCAGATGAGATTGATGCAGAGATTACAGATGGAATGGAGATTCGTTTCGCCGGCAGTATGGAAGATGTTCTTGCCGTTGCGATGGCATCATAAAAGTCAAATGACGGGATCAGACGGGACGGAAAATGCAGGTGCATTCGTGCGTTATCGTTTTTGTTATGGCAGGTGGAAAGGAAAAACAGATGGTTATTAAGAGCGCTTCACTTGAGACGGTCTGCGGCTATACGAGCAAACTGCCGCAGAATACAAAACCGGAGATTGCTTTCGCAGGAAAATCCAATGTCGGGAAATCTTCTCTGATCAATACTCTGGTGAACCGAAAGGCTCTGGCCCGGACTTCGGGACAACCCGGAAAAACGCAGACAATCAATTTTTATAATGTGAATGACAGGATGTATCTGACCGATCTTCCGGGTTACGGTTTTGCGAAAGTGCCGCAGCGTGAGAAGGAGAAATGGGGAAAGATGATTGAAAATTACCTGCACGGATCCAAACAGCTCCGTGCGGTCTTTCTGCTGATCGATATCCGTCATGATCCTTCCGCGAATGATAAAATGATGTATGACTGGATCCTGTATCAGGGTTATCATCCGATGATTATCGCGACGAAGCTGGATAAGATCAAAAAGAGTCAGATTCAGAAGCAGATGAAAGCGATTCGAATCGGTCTGGGTGCGGATGCCGCCACGAAAATCATTCCGTTTTCGGCGGAGACAAAGCAGGGGCGGGAGGAAATCTGGGATTTGATGGAAACCATTTGTGCCGATACTGAGTCGGAAGGCTGAAAATGAGATTTGCGGCAGGAAAGATTTTTTCCTGTGAAATATATAATATGTGGAGAGATCATTGAAAAATAAGTATGTTTTTACTGCGGTTCTTCTGGCAGTCATCCTGTTGGTCGGAACCGGATGCACGATGCTGTATCTGCGTCATCAGGATACGGATACGGAGACGGCGCAGCTTACGGTCGTTACTTCTTTTTATCCGATGTATATAGCCGCTGAGAATGTGATCGGTGACTGTGATGGCGTCACGCTGGAGAATTTAAGTGAACAGCAGACCGGCTGTCTTCATGATTATCAGCTTACATCGGAGGATATGAAGCTGCTGTCGGCGGCGGACGTGTTTGTGATTAACGGAGGAGGAATCGAGTCGTTTCTTGCGGAGGTGGCGGAACAGTATCCGGATCTGATCATGATCAATGCCTGTGAGGATGTGGAGTTACTGGAAGATAACGCGCACGTCTGGATGAGCATGGACAGATATATGACACAGGTACAGACCATCTGTGATGAATTAGCGGAGGCTGACCCGGAGCACCGTGAGATTTACCGCGAGAATACGGACAATTATCTGGAAAAGATTCGTTTTCTGCGGGATGAATATGCTGATCTGACGGAAACCCTGGACGGACAGCCGGTCATCCTGTTCCACGAGGCATATGAGTACCTGGCGGATGATCTGGGACTGGAAGTGGCGGGACTGATGGATCTGGATGAGGAGCGTCAGGTCAGTGCCGGTGAGGTGGCCGATATTCTTTCAACGATAGAAGAATGCCGGGTATCCGTGATTTTTGCGGAGGAGCTCTATGCAAAGGATATGGGTGACACGATGGAACAGGAATCCGACGTACAGATGGTTTATCTTGATACACTGACTCGCGGAGACTATGACGCAGACAGTTATCTGGAGGGGATGCGTGCCAATCTGGAACTGATCCGGGATGCTTTTGAATGATTGTCATTACTCAGGACAGTATATCGCATTTGTACGGCATGATGATTCGCTGAAACCTTATCATCCGCGAATGAAAACATCGGAGGTAACATGTTTCGAAAACTTATAGAACCCTGCGGCCTTCACTGTATCCGCATGAATGATATCGGAGTTACGGTGGGTGAACAGGTTATTCTGAAAAATATCAATCTTCATATCCACTGCGGCACCCTTGCGGTTCTGATCGGTAAAAACGGCGCCGGTAAATCGACACTGATCCGGGCGATTCTGGACGATATTCCGCACACGGGAACGATTGAGTTTTCCATGCATGATAAGACGACTGTTCTGCGGGATAAGGGGATGGAACTGAAGATCGGTTATGTGCCGCAGAGTCTGAACATAGAGAAAAAGACACCGATCAGTGTCTATGACATGATCGTCTGTTATCAGAGTGCCTGGCCGGTTTTTTTGAAAAAAAACAGAACCCTGTATGAAAAAATCCGTGAGAATCTGGCGGTTTTTCAGGCGGAGGATCTGATTGACAAACAGGTCTGCAATCTGTCCGGCGGTGAACTGCAGCGAGTGCTTCTGTCCATGGCTGTTATGGACAAACCGGATCTGCTGCTTCTGGATGAACCGGTTTCCGGTATTGATCAGAACGGCATGGAGGTGTTTTATCACACCATTTCACAGCTGAAAAAGAATTATGACCTGGCAATTATTCTGATTTCCCATGATCTGGATTACGTGGCGAAGTACGCGGATCAGGTGATTCTGATTGACGGGCAGACGGTCGCCTGTCAGGGCAGCGTCCGGGGGGTTTTTGACAGCCCGGAGTTTCGCAGGGTATTTGGCGGAGTGGTTCCGGA
The DNA here is from genome assembly GCA_021201035.1 of Clostridiales bacterium. Lineage (GTDB taxonomy): Bacteria > Bacillota > Clostridia > Lachnospirales > Lachnospiraceae > Eubacterium_I. The sequence continues at coordinate 1,595 of JAJQFQ010000119.1, read as the reverse complement.
AAATGTGCGCAGCAGAGGAGACGTTTGAAATGAGTGCGGCCATGTCCCTTTTTCAATATGATTTTATGAAATATGCTTTTGTCGCCATCCTGGTCATCACGCCTCTGTTCGGCGTGCTCGGAACGATGATCGTGAGTGACAAGATGGCTTTCTTTTCGGATGCCCTGGGGCATTCGGCTTTGACCGGTATCGCGGTGGGAGTGATCTGCGGCTTGGGTGAAAGCAGTTTATCGATGGTGTTGTTCGGTGTGGCATTCGCACTTCTGCTCAACTGGATCCGAAGCAGGAACGCGTCCTCGACAGACACGATTATCTCTGTTTTTTCCTCGTGCTGTATTGCAATCGGATTGGCGATTCTTTCGCGAGGAGGGAATTTCAGCCAATATTCCAGCCTGCTGCTCGGAGATGTTTTGAGTATCACACGGCAGGAGATCGTGTATCTGTTTTTGATTTTTATTGCGACGATTGTGTTCTGGATTGTCTGCTATAATCGTCTTCAGGCGGTTAGTCTCAACCGGACGCTGGCAAAAAGCAGAGGTTTCAGGATACGGCTGATCGAGAATCTGTTTTCTGTTTTTATTGCACTGGTCGTCATGCTGTCCATCAAATGGATCGGTATTCTGCTCATCAATGCGCTGCTGATTTTGCCGGCAGCATCTTCCAGAAATATGGCGGAGAATGTCAGGGAGTACCATTTTTTCTCAATCATTTTCTCCATGTTTTCCGGAATTGCGGGATTGTTTATTTCTTATTATACAGATATGGCGACCGGACCGATGATTGTGATTCTGGCGTCGGTTATTTTCTTTGCGACTTACTTTTATGGCAGGAACCGGTAAACATATCCGGTGATTTTCGGGGAATAATATAATATGCAAAAACCAGATCTTGATTTTCTCAGACAACATAAACCGTCCCTGATCGGTATGGACAGATGTCGAAAGGCGGCGGTCTGTATTCCGTTGATCCGGACAGAGAATGGATATGATCTGCTGTTTGAAGTGCGTTCCTCATCCATTGAGAGCCAGCCGGGAGATATATGTTTTCCCGGAGGGATGGCGGAACCGGATGAAGACACACGGGCAGCGGCTCTGAGGGAAATTGCTGAGGAATTGCTGATCAGCCCGGAGCAGGTCGAATTGCTCGGCCTGATGGATGTGCTGGGCGGGAGCCGCCTTTATGTATATCCGTATGCGGTTCTTCTGTCAGATTATCGCGGCAGCTTCAGCCCGGATGAGGTGGAGTCGGTATTTCGGGTGCCGCTTGATTTTTTCTTTGAACAGGAGCCGGAAATTTATTATACAACGATGAAAGTGATGCCTGAGGAGAATTTTCCTTATGACCGTATTTACGGCGGGCGGGACTATGCGTGGAGAGAACGTCGGGAAGAGGTTCTGTTTTATCAGTACGGAGAATATACGATCTGGGGAATGACAGCGAAGATAGCTTGTTCTTTTGCGGAAATTATAAAGAGAAAATTATAAAAAGAAAATCGGAAATAGTTTTTGTAAATTCGGTTACGGGAAATAAAAACAGCAGCACAGATGCTGCTGTTTTTACATAGGGAGATTTGAGTTATGAAAATGTATCTTTAT
>JAJQFQ010000183.1 GCA_021201035.1 Clostridiales bacterium | reverse complement strand
GCTTTCTGCGGCCTAAAGAATGTTTTGAGGATATTCAACTGTCAAACTCCCGTGTCTTTTCTTTGCACTAAATTGCTCAAATGAACTTTGCAAATGTTTTTCTTCAATATCTTTAAACTTTCGATATCCTCTGTTAAACATCCAAATCTAAAGATACCTCATTCCTGTTAAATTTAGCACCATTAAAAACCGATTATATTATAGTCATTTTTATGACTATAGTCAAGTATAAGACTATCTTTTATGATTATTTTAAATCATAGAAGGAGCCTATATCTATGATAACTTATACACCTTTCTGGAATACACTGAAAAATTCAACAGAAACAACATATACGCTTATCAATCGACATCATATTTCAAGCGCCATCATAGATAAATTACGCAAAAATAAACCCATGAATACCACAACCTTAAACGACCTCTGCCGCATCCTAGACTGTCAGATTGAAGATATCTGCCAATACATTCCATCCGACAACGATCAGAAATTATAACTTCGGATCAACTTAACGTCGTACCGACACTATTTATTACAATTTTACACTATCTTCTGCCGACTTCTTCATCCAGCACCGTTTTTCGATTCTCAATTAAAGACAAATTAATCTGGGCTCATAGTATACAAAAAATCTGGAATTTCCTAAAAATTATACTGCAGCACTTTTCATATTTTCGATTATATAGTAAACTGAGCAGGAAAGATTAACACCACTCATCGAGGTAATATAAAGTGAATCAGGATCCATTTAAAGAATATATCAAAGAATCCGAACCGGACAAACGTGATAAAAGCTATGCCTGGCATACTGCCATAGGTCTTCAGGCTGTCGACGGCCTGAAGACATCAGAATATCTGATGCATACTGCCGTCCGAAATATCGAAGGCGAAATATCTTTTGAAGAAGCAAATACCCTTTTGCAGACATACTACGAAGAAAATCCTGCCCATGATACAGCAGACCGTACCAGAGAAGCTGATCTGGTCTCCGCACGTATTGCAACGCTTCTTTCTGAACGTGCCTTCAGCTTCACACCAACCGAATATATTTCCATTCACAGAAAGTTGTTTACCGGCATCTATTCCCATGCCGGCATCATTCGCGACTATAATATCACAAAAAAGGAATGGGTCTTAAACGGAGCAACCGTTCTCTATGGCAGTGCCTCCGAATTGAAAGCGACGTTAGACTATGATTTTTCGGAAGAGAAAACCTTCTCCTATCGAAACCTCTCCATGAATGAAATCATCCGCCACCTTGCCGTGTTTATATCCAGGCTATGGCAGATACACGTATTCAGTGAAGGCAATACCAGAACAACAGCCGTGTTTTTTATCAAATATCTCCGCACGCTTGGTTTCAATGTTACAAACGATATTTTTGCTGAAAATGCATGGTACTTTCGAAATGCATTAGTCAGAGCCAATTATACTGACCTGAAAAACGGCATACAGGAAACAACGGAATATCTCGAATTATTCCTGCGCAATCTCCTCCTGAATGAAAATCATCCGCTCCATAACCGGACATTACACATCAGCGAAGCTTTCAGGGATGTGAAGAAAGTGAACATTGAAAGCAAAAAAGCGAACATTAATGATATAAAAATGAACATTGAAGATCTGTTTACACCTAAAACAGCTGCTCATGTTCAGCATCTTTTGATGACATTCGGTTTTCAGACTATCTTTGGCCGATCTGATGTTCAGCAAGTGCTTGGATTAAAGTCAACAAGAAGTTCTGCCCTGCTTCGCGAGATGACAGAACAGGATCTTATTGAATCGGTATCCGGTCACGGAAAAGGAAAATACCGGTTTCGGTCTGAAAAGAAAAGTGAATGATTACAAAACCGGCGGCACAAACAGCCGCCGGTTTTTACAATTATATAAAACAAAATATGAACGTTGATTACTCCAACTCAAACGCGCCGGTATACAACTGATAATACGTTCCCTTCTCCGCAATCAGCTTCTCATGGTCGCCTCGCTCGATAATATTTCCGAGCTCCAGCACCATAATCACATCGGAGTTCATGATTGTCGACAGCCGGTGCGCGATGACAAACACGGTACGCCCTTTCATCAACGCGTCCATACCCCGCTGCACGATGGCCTCGGTACGGGTATCGATGGAGGAGGTCGCCTCATCCAGAATCATAACCGGCGGATCCGCCACCGCCGCTCTTGCGATAGAGATCAGCTGCCGCTGTCCCTGTGACAAGCCGCTGCCATCACCCTCCAGCACGGTATCGTAACCGTGCGGCAGCATCCGGATAAAGCCATCGGCATTCGCTAACTTCGCGGCCGCAATGCAATCCTCATCGGTAGCTTCCAGCTTGCCGTAGCGAATATTCTCCATCACGGTGCCGGTAAACAGGTTGACATCCTGCAGCACTACGCCGAGGGAACGCCGCAGGGATGGCTTCTCAATCCGTTTGATATCAATACCATCGTAAGTAATGGTTCCCTTCTGTATATCATAAAACCGGTTGATCAGGTTCGTGATGGTCGTCTTACCCGCGCCGGTCGCGCCGACAAATGCCACCTTCTGTCCCGGCTCAGCGTACAGGGTAATGTCGTGAAGCACCGTTTTTTCAGGCGTATAACCGAAGTCTACATTGTGAAACTCCACATGACCCTTCATCTCGACCAGCTCGAAGCTGCCGTCCTCCTTCGGTACCTTCCAGGCCCAGTGCTTCGTGCGCTCTGGGCACTCGACCATTTTGCCGTCCTCAAAGCGGACGCGTACCATGGTCACATCACCCTCATCCTGCTCGATCTCCTCATCCAGCAATTCGAAGATTCTCTCCGCACCGGCCAATGCCATGACAACAAAGTTCAGCTGCATGGAAACCTGAGCGATCGGATTAACAAAGCTTCTGGACAACTGCAGGAAGGATGCGATCGCACCCAGTGTCAGAACACTGATACCGGTCAGGCTGACATTCGTCACACCCATAATACCCAGTGCGCCGCCGACGATAGCAATCACCACATACAGGATAAATCCGATATTGTTCATGATCGGCATCAGGATATTTGCGTAAATGTTCGCCTTTGAGGCATTCTCGAACAATTCGTCATTTTCTTTATCAAAACCCTCAATGGCTTTCTCCTCATGACAGAATACCTTGACAACCTTCTGACCGTTGATCATCTCCTCGATATAACCGTCCACATCAGCCAGAGACTGCTGCTGCTTTACAAAATACCTTGCACTTCCGCCGGCAATCTTCTTAATCACAAAGAAAATGATAACCACAAAAGCGACCACAATCAGCGTAAGCCAAAAGCTGATCGTCAGCATAGATACGAAGACCGCCACTACGGTAATAACAGAGTTCAGCATCTGCGGAATACTCTGCGTAATCATCTGTCTGAGCGTATCCGTATCATTCGTATAGTGACTCATGATATCGCCGTGGGTATTCGTATCAAAATACCGGATCGGCAGCTGCTGCATATGCTCAAACATCTCATCACGAATCTTCTTTAAAATGCCCTGCGCGATCGTTACCATCACCCGGTTATAGATGACAGCCGCTACAACACCAACAGCGAAAATCACAGCCATTCTGATAATATAGGCAAGCAATCCGGAAAAATCCGGATTCTCCGCTGACAGCAGCGGCAGAATATAATCATCAATCAGCGACTGAATAAACAGGCTGGCCAGTGCCGTCGTAATTGCCGAAAAAACAATACAGCAGATGACAAGAATAAAACGCGCCTTGTAAATGCCCAAATAACTGAGCAGCCGTTTTGTGGTACCTCTTACGTCCTTTGCACCTCTACTATTCACTCAGACCACCACCTTTCTGCTGTGACTCGAAGGTTTCTCTGTAGATCGTGCTCGTTTTCAGCAGCTCCTCATGCGTACCGACAGCAAGAATCTTGCCGTCGTCCATAACGATGATTTTATCAGCGTCATCTACAGAAGATATCCGCTGTGTAATGATAAACTTGGTCGTATCCGGAATCTCCTCCGCGAACGCCTTCCGGATCAGCAGATCCGTCTTCGTATCCACCGCGCTGGTCGAGTCATCCAGAATCAGGATCTTCGGCTTTTTCAACAGTGCGCGGGCGATACACAGACGCTGCCGCTGGCCACCGGATACGTTCGCTCCGCCCTGCTCAATCCAGGTATCATATTTATCCGGCATGCGCTCAATAAACTCATCTGCCTGCGCCTGTTTGCACGCACGGATGATTTCCTCATCCGTTGCGTCCTCCTTGCCCCAGCGAAGGTTATCCTTGATCGTACCGGAAAACAAGATGTTCTTCTGCAGCACCATCGCCACTTCGTTCCTCAGGGTTTCCAGATCATAATCGCGCACATCCACGCCGCCGACCTTTACGCTGCCCTCCGTCACGTCATACAGACGAGGAATCAGCTGCACCAGACTGGACTTCGCGGAACCGGTGCCGCCGATCACGCCGACCCGCTCGCCGGATTTAATCTCCAGATTGATATTGCTCAGGACATCTCGGTCCGCCTCTTCGGAATAGCGGAAATTCACATTTTCAAAAGTGATCGTGCCGTCTTTGACTTCCGTAACAGGATTCTCTTTACTCTGGATATCGCTCTCCTCCTCCAGTATCTCAACGATACGGTTTCCGGAAGCAAGCGACATGATGATCATAACCGCTACCATGGCCAGCATCATCAGGCTCATCAGAATCTGCATCGCATAAGTAAACAGACTCATCAGCTCACCTGTCGTCAGTCCGTTCGCGACGCCGGCTGTATTGCCGCTTAAAACAATCGTCTTCGCACCGAGCCATGCGACCAGCAGGATACAGACATAAACCGCCGCCATCATAACCGGCATGTTCATCGTAATTGTCTTCTCCGCCTTGACAAAATCATTGTAGATTGACTGGGAGATTTTCTTAAATTTGCTGTTTTCATAGTCCTCACGAATATAGGACTTTACTACACGGATCCCGTACAGATTCTCCTGTACGTCCAGATTCAATTCATCATACGTATTAAACACACGTTTAAAATACGGATGTACATAGATGCTGATAAATGCCAGTACCACCGCCAGAACCGGAACCACCGCCACAAAAATCATCGCCAGACGCCGGTTTATGGAAAAGGATACCACGATGGCTGCGATCAGCATAACCGGGCAGCGTGCGGCCGTACGGATTGTCATCTGAAACGCATTCTGCACATTCGTCACATCCGTCGTCAGCCTCGTCACGATAC
>JAJQFQ010000224.1 GCA_021201035.1 Clostridiales bacterium | reverse complement strand
GAGAAAGGCGGTATCTTTTCTGCCTGGTCAGATTTCTTTGACGATGCCATGTGGCAGGAAGCGTTTGCGGAAACCGGCGCGGATATTCCTTTCTACACGACAAGAGAACGCTCGGAGGATGAGATATTCCCGTGGGATTTTATTGACGCGGGCGTGACGAAATCGTTTTTGCTGAGAGAATGGAAGCGGGCTCTCGCCGGAGAGATTACGCCGAATTGCCGGCAGCAATGTTCGGGGTGCGGCTCGGCGAAGTACAGGGGAGGCGTTTGCTATGAAAAGTGAAAATACACGGTCTTTGCCGTATCAACTGTCCGGACAATCTTTACAGAGAGGCATGTGTTATGAGAATCAGGATTAAGTTTCGCAAAAACGGAGTGATGCGCTTTATCGGGCACCTGGATATCATGCGCTATTTTCAGAAGGCCATACGCCGTGCGGATATTGACATTGCTTATTCCGAAGGCTTCAGCCCGCATCAGATTATGTCCTTTGCTGCGCCGCTCGGCGTCGGTGTGACGAGTGACGGAGAGTATTTTGATATTGAAGCGAACTCGACACGTTCGTCCGAAGAATCGATCCGGGCGCTGAATCAGACGATGGCGGAGGGGATGGAGGTTGTCTCCTTTGTCGCGCTGCGCGAGGGCGCCAAAAAGGCGATGACGGCGGTGGCTGCCGCGGATTATATTGTATATTTTAAAAAGCAGGAGGATTTTACCCAACCGGAGATCCGGGAGATGATACAGACGTATTATTCGGACAGGGATAAAATAGAAATCGTGAAGCAGAGCAAGAAGAGAGAGAGAGTTGTTGATCTGAAACCGCTGATCTTTGATTTTGAGCCTTATGAAGACATGTCTCCTTCTGTCAATGTACTTTCAGAGCCGGGAGGCCGGAAAGGTTTTTTCCTGCGACTTTGTACCGGCAGTACGGATAATATCAAGCCGGAGCTTGTCTTGCAGGATTTCTACGCGTATTTCGGAAAAAATTATGATCCGTTTAATCTTCAGATCCACCGTCTGGAAGTGTATGAGCGGACGGGAGACGGATTATCCCCACTGTATATGGCCGGAGATGAGATCCGCTGACGTGATATGGAGACAGGACAGATGAGTAAACAGAATTCTAATATGTCGTCAAAAATTATTATAACAAATATAAAACTCGCAGAGAAGGATGCCTTTCTCTGCGGTCTGATTGAAAATGATCTGCTGGCCGAGGCGCATCTGGAGAGGCCGGACGTTTCTCCGGATTTGGACCCGGCTGCTCCTGTCCTCGGCAATATTTATGTGGGAAAGGTGCATCGCATTCTGAAAAATATCAATGCGGCTTTTGTCGAGACTGCGCCCGATGTTTTCTGCTATCTTCCTCTTGATTCCATGAAAAATCCCGTTTATGTAAAAAAGACACCTGCAAAAAAGATTGCGGCACAGGATGAGCTTCTGGTGCAGGTACAGAAGGAAGCGGTGAAAACGAAGGTGCCCACGGTCTCAACCAATCTGAATCTTACCGGACGGTATGTGGTGCTGACGACGGAGAATACAACCATCGGAATATCTTCCAAACTTGACAAGCAGACCCGTGCGCATTACAGGGATCTGCTTGAAAATCGCAGAACAACGGATTACGGAATCATCATTCGCACAAACGCAAAAAACACGTCGGATGAGGAGGTTTTATCTGAAATTGATCTTTTGACAGAACAGATGCGGCAAATGATTTCTTATTCGCAAAACCGCACCTGTTTTTCCTGCGTTCATCGAACGGTGCCGAAATATATGGCTTTTTTGAAAAATGTACATCCGGAGACGCTGGATGAAATTGTGACGGATCAACCGCAGATTTTTGACGAAGTCAGTTCTTATTGCAGGCAGTACCGGGATCTGGAAAATATTCCGCTTCGCCTGTATGATGATCCCATGTTTTCTCTGACCAATCTTTATAATCTGAATAAACAGATGGAACGGGCCACACAGAAAAAAATCTGGTTGAAATCCGGTGGTTTTCTGGTGATCGAACCGACGGAAGCACTGACCGTGATCGATGTGAACACTGGAAAGAGCGTCTCGGGGAAAGACCCTCAGAAGCATTTCAGACAGATCAATCTGGAAGCATCAAAGGAGATCGCCCGGCAGCTCAGACTGCGCAATATATCCGGCATCATTATCATTGATTATATTGACCTTGAGTCAAAGGAGGATCAGCAGGAACTCCTTGACTTTTTGAAGAAACAGGTTCGTCTGGATCCGGTGCCTGTTCGGGTACATGATATCACTCGCCTGAATCTGGTGGAGGTTACCCGAAAAAAAGTGGAAAAATCATTGTTGGAACAGGTAAAGAGTCTTGATGTTTCAAAAAAGCTATGCTAAAATCATTTGAAGTATGTTTTATGATTCCTTGTATTATACAGTTGCCGGAAGTCTGCTCCGTTCCGCAGGGAATGGAGTGTTTTTGCGACATGGAACGATTCGGGAATCGGCTTTCATAGATATTGGCGCGCTGCGTTAGCAGCGCATGGAAGTTTACCTAAATAATTAAGGAAAGGGAGAGATAGAATGCAGGAAAAATTAAGACAGATCCGGGAGCGCGCCATGCAGGAGATCGCGTCCGCTGACAGTCTGGCAAAGCTGAATGATGTCCGCGTCGCTGTCCTCGGCAAAAAAGGCGAACTTACAGCCGTCTTAAAGGGAATGAAGGATGTAAGTCCTGAGGATCGCCCGAAGGTAGGGCAGATGGTTAATGAGACCCGCGAGGCGATAGAGAACTCACTGGGAGAAACGAAAAAGAAGATGGAAGCGCTTGCGCTTGAGCAGAAGCTTCAAAAAGAGGTCATTGACGTGACGCTTCCTTCAAAACGAAGCGGGTTCGGACATGCTCATCCGAATACCATTGCGCTGGAGGAAGTAGAGCGCATTTTCATCGGTATGGGATATGAAGTCGTGGAGGGACTGGAAATTGAATATGATTACTATAATTTTGAGGCGTTGAATATTCCGGCGAACCACCCGGCAAAGGATGAGCAGGATACGTTTTATATCAACAATGATATTGTTCTGCGGACACAGACCTCGCCGGTTCAGGTGCGTGTGATGGAGCAGGGAAAGCTGCCGATCCGCATGATAGCTCCCGGGCGTGTGTTCCGTTCGGATGAGGTCGATGCGACGCATTCTCCTTCCTTCCATCAGATCGAAGGACTTGTGATCGATAAAAATATTACATTTGCTGATTTAAAGGGTACGCTGCAGGAGTTTGCAAAGGAGCTTTTCGGTGCGGATACGAAGGTAAAGTTCCGCCCGCATCACTTCCCCTTTACGGAGCCGAGCGCAGAAATGGATGTGACATGTTTTAAGTGCGGCGGTAAAGGCTGCCGCTTCTGCAAGGGCGAGGGCTGGATCGAGATCCTCGGCTGCGGCATGGTGCATCCTCATGTGCTGGAGATGAGCCACATTGACCCAAAGGAATACACGGGATTTGCGTTCGGTGTCGGTCTGGAGAGGATTGCATTGCTGAAGTATGAGATCGACGACATGAGGCTGTTGTATGAGAATGACAGCAGATTTTTGAGTCAGTTTTAGCGTTAGCATTGAGAAGAAAAGACTTCTGCGACAGATAATCATATCGGAAAATTTATTTTCCGGGATGATTATCTGACGCAGAAATGTTTTTCGGCGAAAGCCGGAAAACGAGAGAAAGCAGAGCTTTCTCGAGTCTTTTCTAAAGGAGGGAAAGAAGAGTCTTTTCTGAAGTATAGATAGAGAGAGAAAGGGATAAATATGGTTACATCTTTAAAATGGATACGCGCCTATGTGCCGGATCTGGATGTGGACGCACAGGAATATATGGATGCGATGACACTTTCCGGCTCCAAGGTAGAAGGATATAAAAAACTGGATGCCGATCTCGAAAAGATTGTGATCGGACATGTATTGTCCGTGGATCCTCATCCGGATGCGGACAAACTGGTGATCTGTCAGGTGGATGTCGGTGATCAGACCGTACAGATTGTCACCGGGGCGTCGAATGTATTTGCGGGGGCAAAGGTTATTACGGTACTGGACGGCGGCCGTGTAGCCGGCACACATGCGGACGGCAAGACGGTGCCGGGAGGTGTGAAGATCAAAGCCGGCAAGCTGCGCGGTGTGGATTCCTACGGCATGATGTGTTCCATCGAGGAGCTTGGTTCCACGACGGACATGTATCCGGACGCTGCGGAAGACGGATTATATATTCTGCCGGACGATGCGCCGGTCGGTGAGAGTGCGATTGCCTATCTCGGGCTCGATGACGTGGTGGTGGAATATGAGATCACATCAAACCGCGTGGATTGTTTTTCGGTTATCGGTATCGCGCGGGAGGCGGCGGCTACATTTCATAAAGAATTCGTTCCGCCTGTCATCACGGAGACGGGAAATGATGAGGATGTCAATGACTATATTAAGGTGACAGTCGAGGATACGGATCTCTGCGCGAGATATACCGCGCGGGTGGTGAAAAATATTCATCTGGCTCCTTCGCCGGAATGGATGCAGCGCAGACTTGCGGCACACGGGATTCGTCCGATTAACAATATTGTCGATATAACGAACTATGTGATGGAAGAGTACGGCCAGCCGATGCATGCGTATGATCTGGATCATATTGCGGGCAATGAGATTCGTGTGCGCCGCGCTTCAAACGGCGAGACGTTTACCACACTGGACGGGCAGGAGCGTGTTTTGGATGATTCTGTCCTCATGATCTGTGACGGAGAGAAGGGCGTCGGCATTGCCGGCATCATGGGCGGCGAGAATTCCATGATCACGGATGATGTGCATACGATGCTGTTTGAGGCGGCCTGCTTTGACGGGACGAATATCCGGCTTTCCGCAAAGAAAATCGGACTTCGCACGGATGCATCGGCAAAGTTTGAAAAGGGATTGGACCCGAATAATGCTATGGAAGCAATGAACCGTGCCTGCCAGCTGATTGAGGAACTGGGAGCCGGTGAGGTTGTCGGCGGCACTGTCGATGTATATGGTAAACCAATGTCGGGACACCGAGTTCCGTTTGACCCGGACTGGATCAATGGTTTACTCGGTACACAGATTGACAGGGAAACAATGATCGGCTATTTGAAGAAGATTGATCTGGACGTTGATGAGGAAGCAGGAGAAGTGATCGCGCCGTCCTGGAGACAGGATCTGTTGCGTGACGCCGATGTCGCGGAGGAGGTCGCGCGGTTTTACGGATATGATAAT
>JAJQFQ010000066.1 GCA_021201035.1 Clostridiales bacterium | reverse complement strand
AAGACGGAACAGCGACAGTTACATACAACGGCGTGAATGTCGGGGATGAGATCACCTATTCGATCAGCTATTACAACTATCAGAACAAGGCGGTTGATGTGGTCATTTCCGATGCGCTGGACGATGGCGTGGATTTTGTCTCCGCTGCAGATGAGAACGGGGATCTTGTGACAAGCGGCTATGACTCAGCGGAGCATACGTATACCTGGAATATCAGTGATGTTTCCCCGCTGACAACAGTTACGGTAACCCTGACGGTTCGCGTAAATGAAAACGCGAAGCTGACGGAGAGCGCGGATGAGACGGCTTCTGTAGAAAATCAGGCGACCGTGACCGTCGGTGATGTGGAAAATCAGACCGATATCGTTGTAAATGAACTGAATGAGGGCGAAGAAGAGAATCCTTCGAAGGTCATCAGTGAGAACAGCACGTCCGGATATACCGATGATCCGGAAACTGCCGTTGACAGTGACGGAAATACAGTTGTCACATATGACAGCGTAAGTACGGGCAGCATGATAGAGTATGTGATCAGCTACTATAATCACTACAACACCGCGACGACAGTTACGATTGAAGATGCGCTGGATGAGGGTGTAGACTTCATCAGTGCTTCCGGTGCAGATGCAGCGTCTGAATATTATGACCCTGACAGCACCGAAGCAAATTACATCAGCTATATCTATGATGAGACGACTCATACGGTGACCTGGACAATCACGAATGCCGCGGCACTTACGGAAGGAGCGGTTACCCTGGTCGTACAGGTAAATGAGAACGCGAAGGATACGGATGACGGTGAGGACACAGCCACTGTGGAAAATCAGGCTACCGTAACAATAGGCGATGTCGAAAACGATACGGAGATTGTTGTGAACCCCATTGATCCGGATGAGCCTTCCGACCCGGAGAAAGTAGTTTCCGCAGCAAGTGAGGCGGGCGTTGACGGTGCGAATGTATCAGCGGGCGACCGTATTACATACACCATCAGCTACTATAACCACACAAACGGTTCTGCCGTGGTTACGATTGAGGATGCGCTGGATGATGGCGTGGATTTTGTGTCAGCCTCCTGCGGCGGCGTTACTCTGGTTTATGACGACAGTGATACTGTGACAGACGGCAATGTGACGATCTCTTATGACGAGGAAAATCACAGCGTAACATGGACTATCGATAATGTCAGTGCTTTTACCGGAGGTACGGTAGACCTGACAGTTGAAGTCAACAGTGACGCAGCAGCAGAAACACAGGTTGTAAATGAAGCGGATGTAACCGTTGGCGATAACAAAGCTACAACCAATCTGGTGTCGAATCCGGTAGATGATGAGCCCGAAACCCCGGTAAAATCCGTAAATGTGGGCGACGGAACCGAAGTCTCTGCAGGCGACAGACTGGTTTACACCATTTCATATTACAATAACCTGGGTACTGCGGCAGATATTACGATCGTAGATGTACTTGATGAGGGTGTAACATATATTTCTTCCTCTGATGGCGGCGTTTACGATGCAGATACTCATACAGTTACATGGACATTGTCCAATGTGAATGCTTATAAGCACGGGGAAGTAACAGTGACCGTGAATGTCAATGAAAATGCCAGAACTGCCGCATCCGGCGAGATTGCATCTGTAGTGAATGATGCAGACGTGACTGTCGGCAATCAGGCGAAGCAGACGACGAACTTCGTAGAGAACCCTCTTGAGTCGGATGAACCTGTGAACCCGACGAAGAGTGTGGATGTCGGCGACGGTACGGAAGTTTCCGCAGGCGACACGCTGGTTTACACTATTACGTATTATAACCACCTGAACACATCGGCAACAGTCACCATTACCGATACGCTGGAGGAGGGACTTACCTTTGTATCTGTATCCGACGGAGGAACATATGATGAGGACACCCGTACGGTGACATGGACACTGGAGGATGTGAGTGCTTTCACGGAGGGCACCGTAACGCTGAAGGTGGAAGTGAACAGTGATATTGATTCTTCGGCTGACAATACGGCAGAGGTTTCCATCGGCGGTGCGTCCGCGGTTAGTACGAATACCGTGACGAATCCTGTAAAGGAAACATCAGAGACGACGATAGTCAAGACAGGAGATAACAGCAGATTCCTTCTGTGGCTTATCCTTCTGATTGCCAGCGCGGCGGGAATGTGTACACTGGGCGTATATGAACAGAAACGGAGACGTTTCGGTAGAGCGAAATAAAGATGGAGCCTGATTCAGATGTAAAATGAACAGGATGCAGGAGAAAGGCTGTCGCATGTAGCGGCAGCCTTTCGCAATTTTAATTGACATTGGTAAACAGCGTATGCTATTGTTTAAACAGAAGAAAACATTGGCTGCAGAAAAGTCTGTCATCATGAAAGGAGATGCCGTATATGCCATTACCGCAGAAAACAGAAACCGGTTATACTACAGATTATATATACAGTCTTCCGGATGGACAGCGTGCGGAGTTGATCGACGGGCAGGTGTTTGATATGGCGCCGCCTAATACACAACATCAGCGTTTGATTGGCAGAATTTCTTATCAAATCATCCGTTATATTCAGAAAAAGGGTGGGAAATGCGAAGCATTTGTTGCTCCGTTCGCTGTTTTCCTGAATGCAGATGACAGAACATATGTCGAACCTGATATCTCAGTCATCTGCAATCCCGATAAACTGAACGAAAAGGGCTGTAACGGAGCGCCGGACTGGATCATTGAAATCGTTTCTCCCGGCAGCCGTCATATGGATTATATGATCAAGCTGTTCAAATATCGCTCGGCGGGCGTTCGGGAATACTGGATCGTGGATCCGATGAAGAACCGCATACAGGTGTATGATTTTGAACACGATGAGATGGAGGAATATACGTTCAGCGATACTGTGAAAACCTCTGTCTATGAAGATTTCAGTATAGATTTTTCTGAATTTGCCTGAGTCTGTTTAGTTTGTCTTCCGGTTGATATACTCGGTCTTATATTTGGAATAAACAATCTTCTGGCTGCTGTACAGCCCGTAATACCCCGACATCATATAGCTCAGCGCGATGGCAATGAGATAGTAGGGCATTCCCTCAAAGCCGAACAGTTCGAAACAGATGAGAAGCGCTGTGATCGGGCTATTGGTGACGCCGCAGAAGACGGCTCCCATGCCGACAGCCGCGCACAGGGACGGAGAAAAGCCGACCAGACTGCCGAAGAGACAGCCGAAAGCGGCTCCGACGCAGAAGGTGGGTACGATCTCACCGCCTTTAAAACCCGCGGCGAGCGTGGCCGCAGTAAAAATCATCTTCAGCAGAAAGGCAATGGGGAACACTTCCCCCGCAGTGAAACATTGCGCGATCAGCCCCATGCCGGTGCCGTTGTAGTCCTGACTGCTGATCAGACTTAACATGCTGCCGTCAAAATCCCGGCTGCCGACCAGCATCGTCAACGCAATGACAATACAGCCTCCGGCGGCCGCGCGCAGATAGGCGTTTTTAAAAAAGCTTTTATAAAACCGTTCTGCTGTGTGCAGAATAACGCAGAATAATATGCTGACCAGTGCGCACAAAACCGCAAGAATCCCGATCAGAACAGCGGTTTTCGGGGTGAACGCCAGAAGCGTGCCTAGATCAAAGCTTTCGGGTATGGCGCCGCAGGATACGGCAATCCCGTGAGCGACCAGCGCAGCGATCACGCAGGGTACCAGCGCCGAGTAGTGCATGATGCCGACGCTGACCACTTCCATGGAGAATACAGCGGCGGCCAGCGGCGTGCCGAACAGGGCTGAAAAGGCGGCGCTCATGCCGCACATGATCATAATGTGCTGATCCTTCTCATCAAAACGAAACAGCTTTCCGAGCGCGTTTCCGATGCTTCCGCCCAGCTGAAGGGCGGCTCCTTCGCGTCCCGCGGAGCCTCCGAACAGATGCGTGATCAGGGTTGAGATAAAGATCAGCGGCGCCATACGCAGCGGAATATTTTCATTTGAGTGGATGGCGGACAGAACCAGATTGGTTCCGGCGTCCTTCTCATTATGCAGCAGATGATATAATCCGACAATGGCCAGTCCGCCGCCGGGCAGGAAAAAGATCAGCCACGGATACTGCGCACGCCAGTCCGTCACAAAATCCATTCCGTAATAAAAGGCAATCCCGACAAAGCCGATGAGGATGCCGGACAGAACAGCGAAAAGAATCCATTTCAGAGATGTTTTTAACTGATAGCTGTAATTTTGGATAAAACCTTTCACTGATTCGATCATAACATTCCCCGATCATAGTATTTTCCTGAACGCACGATGGGACTTTTCCCTGTGTAGTCTGCGTCACCGGACACACTTCGCAGCAAGTGTGAAGTACTGTCCTGAATAGTTTCTATTATTCTACAATATTCACTCATCATTTGCCAATGATAATCTCATTTTTTTGTTTTTTCTTTATTCAGACGGCAAAAACAGCCAAAACCGGATGTTTTTCGATCATTGTTCATTGCAAGATATGACAAAATCGTTTATACTAAATGAAAATATACGGCATGATGACAGAAGGGTGACTGCAGCGTAACATCGAATAGTTCCTGTACATCCTGACGGTACATGCCGGATTCAATTGGGGATACATATGCGGCGAAAAATACAGGATATCATCCGGGGTAAATTCGAATATGACAGACCGTCTCTTTCTCTCGCGGAAGAGGGGCTTCAGTTTTCAGTGGTGGAGCATGAGACATACCACGGCTCCTTTCATCTGCAGAGCAGCAGGGATATGCCAGTTCGCGGTCTGGTGACCTGTGAGCATCCGAATATGCGGATTCTGACACCGGAGTTTGACGCTGTCACATCAGAGATATGTTTTGAGTTTTCCGGTGAACTGGTGACAGAAGGAGAGAATGAAACCGGTGTATTCGTGGTTACGAGCAGTTCCGGAGAGTATATTTTTCCGTTTATCGCACGGATTTCCCGGCATTATCTTTCCACCTCGATCGGAAAGATTAAGACGCTGAATGATTTTACCAATCTCTGCAGCCTGAACTGGGAGGAGGCGCTGGAAGTTTTTCGCTCTCCTTTTTTTACCAATATATTTCATAAGAACGCTGCGGATTATATTCTTCTGTATCATGCGGTTACTCAGATGAAATGTACTTCACATGAGATGGAAGAGTTTTTGATCGCTGCAGGTAAAAAGAAACGAAGTGTGTTTTCCGTGCCGCCTGGCGAGAAGACTTATTATGTCAGAGATAAGTCCGTTCATGTATCCGTGGAGGTTCATAAGTCTGAGTGGGGCTATTGCGATATCCGGATTTCATGTGAAGACG
>JAJQFQ010000235.1 GCA_021201035.1 Clostridiales bacterium | reverse complement strand
AGATAATGGATAGCAGAATATGTGAGGAAGAGGGTGTATATTACATGGCGGGAACGATCATATGTTACGGTGATTCCAACACATACGGTTACGACGCGAGGCCGTATCTGGGCGCCCGTTATCCGGAAGACAGGCGCTGGCCGGAGATCCTGGACACGCGGACGGAATGGCATGTGGAGAATTACGGGCTGAACGGACGCTGTATTCCCCGTTATTCAGGGGAAATACGTGTGGTCTGCAACTGCCTGCGGCAGTGGAGCGCTCTGGAATCTCCGGTTTGGTTGTGGATTATGTTAGGAACCAATGATGTTCTGCGTACGCCCGGAACGACGGCTGAGACGGCGGCAGAGCGAATGAAGCGTTTTCTGAAAGAACTCATGGCGTGTGAGGAGATTTCAGGAGGGGCTGTCCGGCTTCGTCTGATCTCACCGGTTTATCTGCAGCCCGGCGTCTGGGTGGAGTCGGATGGGATGTGCAGAGAGTCCGAGCGGTTGGATGAAATGTACAGGAAACTGGCGGCTGATCTGGGGATTGCATTTACCTGCGCGGGAGAATGGGGTATTCCGCTGTTGTTTGACGGCGTGCATTTTTCTGAGGAGGGACATTTGAAGTTCGCGGAATGTGTGATACGCGAGCTGGAGATGCAGGCGGATAAAAACGACTGACATAGCGAAAACGGGCTGCCGCATGAATGCGGCAGCCCGTTTTCGAGAATAATCAGTCAGGCGTTCTCCTCAACTACCCCTGCCCGGATGCCGGTAAAATGGCGGATCAGGTAGAAGGACATATTCATCATATGATCATTGAGCTGCTCCATGAGTTCCCGGTTCTGATCTTCCTCGCGAAGAGATTCGTTGTAAAGGCGCAGCCGCCGGCTCAGGAGATAGGAGCGGATGAGCAGCTGATCCTTTTCGTGCCGTTCTTCTTCTTTATCCGTAAACTCCCGGGTGGCCAGATCTTCCATTTCCTTCTGGAGATTGATCAGCTTCTCATACAGGAAATCCGCCTCCGGTTTGATCCGGATCGGGAAGATGCATTTGCTGGCGAATATAGTCAGCGCTGCACCGCCGAAGGTGTAGACCAGCCGTTCCGCGAGCGTAAACAGGATATTGTCCGGTGTGATGCCGAGCGCAAGCACGGCGCAGGTGATATAGGCCACCGAGGTCGCGTATCCTGTCGCACTGTAGATCAGGAAATTAAATATGATCATCAGCACGATGTGTGCCTGTGTGCTCGGGAAGATGGAGTACAGGACGAGACACAGTACGACCCCGATCAGCGTGCCTTTTAATCGTCCGCCTACACGGTTCGCCATGTTTTCATAGAGCGGCACCAGCATGAAAAACACGGACACCGGGAGCCAGTAGCCGTTTCCCAGCGGAAAGAGGTAGGCGAAAATCATGCAGGGCGTCATGATAATGACCTGCCGAAGGGCAAAGCGCAGACGGAAGGAGCGGATGTCCGGTTTTCGGGTGCGGAATACCAGCCTCGTCTTGCTGCCGTACTGCTCTTCACCGTCAAACAGTTCTTTAAAGTTTTTCAGGAGATTCTGCATATTTTCCGTCCGGTCTTCCTGCCCTTTTGTCTCACACAGTGTTGTGAAGACCTGAAACAATGCGACAAAGCGGCAGTACCAGTTGACCCTGCGGTTGTGCCGGAAGGAAGAATAGTTATGTAAATAAATGGCGTCGGAAATCTGTTCGTTTTTTTGCCGGAGCCGATCCTGATACAAAAAGATTCCGTCCTCATCATCCATTTGATATGCCTGAATCAGGTTTTCGCTCAGGTCAAGTCCCTCTTTGACACGATCACGCACCGTTGTTCTGTTCTTCCTTGACGGCAGAATGATCAGGAAAAAGAAAGTGATGGCAAATGACGCGATGATCGCTTCGATTCGTGTGACGACGCCAAAGCCCGTGACCGGAAACAGCTGGAACAGAATGAACGCCATGCCGGGTGTGTAATAATTCGTGGGATGCTGCTCGTCATTCAGTTCATATACAATCCAGAAAAAGGCCATCGCGTTGACAATGATGCACAGCGGCAGGCTGATTCCCGCAAGCCAGGCGAAAACGGCGATTGATACATAGATCAGGAAGGTCTTGATCATACTGCCGAATGGGTTGCTCATGCCGCGAAAGTACAGGTAGGACAGTGTCAGGCACGGACCGATGATCGTATTGTCCGTCCCGAAACAAAAATAATTGAGGAAAAAGATGCAGGTGACCACAATCGTAGGGATTACTGCGCCTTTCAGGTTCCCGATGTTCGCTTTGATGTTTTTCATTTGCTCAAACATATGACATTTCCTCCTTTCCGATCGCCTCTGCGTTTGCGGAATCATGTAAGATAGATTACGGGAACGTGCGGCGATATGCGGTGTTTGGATATGCATTGTACAGCGTGTTTTGGGATAACGGTGCTGTACAGGTTCAAGGGTTGCTCTACGCCCTACCACCATTTTTTCGGGAATGCAATCATTTTTTTGTAAACTTTCCGTGCATTATATGTGTGTATCAGGAAAAAATGTAAGATTTTATAAGAAATCAGTGGTGTACAATTTTTTTGAACTATTGTATAATTTGCAATGTATACAGGAGGAAATCGTGAGTATGATCTATATGCAGTTGACGAACAGGGCAATGCGGATTGCCTACGAGGCTCATCACGGACAGACAGACCAGAGCGGCCAGCCTTATATTTTTCATCCTTACCATCTGGCGGAACAGATGACGGATGAGACGACTGTCTGTGTGGCGTTGCTTCATGATGTAGTGGAGGATACCGCGGTTACATTAGAAGAACTGGAGAAGGAGTTTCCGGCAGAGGTTACAGAAGCTGTCAGGCTGCTGACACATGAGGAAGGCACGGATTACTTTGAATATGTGAGGAACATTCGGCAGAATCCGGTGGCAAAGGCGGTCAAGCTGGCTGATATCGCACATAATTCTGATGAGACGAGGCTGAGCGGATGTGAAAATGTGACGGAGGAAGGATTGGCTTTCTGGCGGGAGAAATATGCCCGGGCCAGAGCTATTCTGGAAGAAGCCGGAGGATGCGAAATCCTCAGGAACTGAACAGAATGTCCGGTGCATTCTGCATACAGTAATACGCAAAAATATCCGGCACAGTTACGGGGCGTCAATATTCGCTGTGTACAGGCTGACCAGTTTTGTATACAGTGCAACAGGTGAAATCCATGGCATGCTGATCAGAGACAGTTCCTGAAATTTTTCGGTTGAGCTGTATCCGTACTGCAGGTATGTCCCGCAGACATAGATGGGAATGTCCTGTTGCCGGGCATTGTTACAGAATCGGATAAAATCATCCTGATCTGTGGGCATTGTTACAGAATCGGATAAAATCATCCTGATCTGTGGGCAGTGTTCCGGAGTGATAACCGGTCAGGATGACAGCGTCGGTGTCATCTGACATACCGATCCGGGAAAAAGCGTCGCTCATGCCGGGGTAGATGTGCAGCATGATAATGTTCGGTAAAGAGTTTTTTCGTTTGATTTTTATATCATTTAAACGCTCCAGTTCATGAAAATCCGCATGGGACAGGATCAGCCGGTCATTTTTTACGGTTGCGGCAATCTTATTCCTGACGCTGTAAAGATTTTCACTGAAAATCTGATGCGGGAGAAGCATGGATGGCCGGTGAATACAGAGATTCTCGCCGGGATTCCTGTAGCTTACGTATACGCCGGGCGGCATTTTTTCGCGCACCGCAACAACGGCTCCGTGAAAATTGTCGAGCGCGTTGGAAGACGGATCATCCGGAATACGGTTGCTTGCCACGAGGAAAACAGGGATTTTCAGATCAACACACATCCATTCCAGCAGAGACGCGGTATATTGGAGGGTATCAGAGCCATGTGTCAGGATGACGGCGTCATAGTCTTGTCCGGCCTGTTCATTGACGGTGGCAGCGAGCTGTCGCGCATGGTTCAGATTGAGGTTTTCACTCAGGATAGAAAAAGGGTTGTATGTGTCGAAACGGATATCCGAAGTGTCAAAATGTTCTTTGTATAGCTGCAGCAGCCGGTAGGAATCGGCATGCAGGGAGATGTAGTTTCCCTCCGTGGTACTGCCGATGGTTCCGCCTGTAAAAATTACTGATAATTTCATGTTCATGCTCCTGAATCGCTGTTTTTTATTATTTTGACCCCGATATTATCATATTATGATTGTTTCATCGCAGGATGTCAAATATAGAAAGGATTTTCAGAAAAAAGATATGAAATATAAACTTGTGATCTTTGATATGGACGGGACGATTCTCGATACGCTGGACGATCTGGCGGACAGCCTGAATTATGCACTGCGTCAATCCGGCTTGCAGGAATGTTCTCTTAGTGATGTGCGCTGTTTCGTGGGAAACGGAATACAGAAACTGATCGACCGCGCTGTTTCTCCGGATACGCCTTTGGAGGTGAGGAATCAGGTGCATCTGGATTTTACGGAGTATTATCGGATGCATTGTTCCGATCAGACGAAAGCTTATGAGGGGATTCCAGCTGTTCTGGCTGCCTTAAAGGAGATGCATGTAAAAATGTCCGTGGTTTCCAACAAACCGGATTATGCAGTCCAGAAACTATGTGAACAATATTTTGACGGATTTTTCGATTTTGCTGTCGGAGCCAGACCGAATGTCAGAAAAAAACCGGCGCCGGATTCCATTTACACTGTTCTGGAACAGCTGAAAACAGAGAAAAAAGATGCGGTTTATGTCGGAGACTCGGAAGTGGATATTCAGACTGCGCGCCATGCGGACATAGACTGTATATCGGTGGGATGGGGATACCGTGACGAGGAAGTTTTGAGAGAAAACGGGGCGGCAGAGATTGTAAGGGAACCGCTGGAGATTATATCGGCGATCCGGTGATAACCATCATCTGCTGTCGGATTTACTCTTCGGTTTTTGTGAAAGCATATCTGTTGTATAAAATAGAAATTTCCCGCATACATTGTTGTAAAAGAGAATGTGTGCGGGGATTTTTTGAAAAGTTATATTGAAGAGCGGGCGATTGAAATCGCCCAATATATTATAGACTACAATGCAACAGTGCGACAGGCGGCTAAGAAATTCGGGATTAGTAAATCGACAGTACATACGGATCGGACAAAATGGAACGGTTTCTATGGGTAATAAAATAATGCATGGTACTCATCTGATTTAAGCAGCAGATGCGGAATAGATAATAACTCTATGGATTTTTCCTTTTGTCTATGCTAATATAATTTTATTGATATAGATGTACGTTTAGATTATAAAAACGATTGCCATGTGTGAATGAAAAATAGCCTGCAAATAAAAAGTCAAGAGGAAAATGGGATTTTTTGAATAAATTG
>JAJQFQ010000209.1 GCA_021201035.1 Clostridiales bacterium | reverse complement strand
CCGGATCAAAAAGCGGAGCCGCCACCTCCACCCGGTATGTCGTATTCCTCGTCATAAAATCGGCGGAAGCAATGTAAACCTCAGGATCCTCTTCACCGAAAATATAAATACGGGAATGTTCCAGATACCGTCCGACGATACTGCGTATGGAAATATTGTCCGTCTTGCCCGGAACGCCGGCAATCAGACAGCATGCGCCGCGTACGATCAATTCAATCCGCACGCCGGCCTGGGAAGCCTCGATCATTTTCTCAATCAGGACCTTGTCTGTCAGAGAATTCATCTTCGCACCGATATAGGCACTCACCCCTGCCCTGGCACGTGCAATCTGCCGATCCATCTTCTCCAGAATCGGTTTGCGCAGGTACTTCGGAGCAACCAGCAGATAGTCCGATTCCTCCATCACCTCGCCCAGATACATTTTCGTAAATATCCTGCTTGCCTCCGCGCCGATGCCCTGATGCGCCGTCATCAGGGAGAAATCTGTATACAGCCGGGATGTCTTTTCATTATAGTTACCGGTACCTATCTGCGTAATATAAGAAATATGATCACCGGTCTTCTTCGTGATCAGGCAGAGTTTGGAATGTACCTTCAGACGATCCAATCCGTAGAGCACGGAACACCCGGCTTCCTCCAGCCGTCTGGACCAGCTGATATTATTCTCCTCATCAAACCGTGCCCGCAGCTCCACGAGAACGTTGACATCCTTTCCATTCTCCGCGGCGCGAAGCAGTGCCTCAACCACCTTGCTGTCATTCGCCACGCGATACAGCGTCATTTTCACAGAGATAACATCCGGATCATCCGCCGCCTCCCGCAGCAGATTCAGGAAAGGGTCAATACTCTCATATGGGAAGAACAGAAAACGATCCTTCTCCCCGATCTGCTCCATCATACTGCGCTCCGGATCGATATCCGCCGGGAACTGCGGTGTATATTTTTCATAAAACAGATCCTTTTCATTACGCAGGATATCGCGAACCGTTGAAAAGAATGACAGATCCAGCGGCGATGCCGAATGAAATACATGTCGTTTTTTCAGATGCAGATATTTACAGAGCAGATCGATGACGGACTCATCCATCACTCTGGTATATTCCAGTTTGATCGGGCAGAGTCTGCGCCGCCGGCTGACCAGCTGTTCCATCACCTGACGAAAATCAGTGTCGTCATCATACATCTCCTCATCCGGGTCAATATCCGCATTCCGCAGGATACGGATCAGTGATTTGCTCTTTATCTCAAAATGTGAAAAAATACGTGACACATAATGAAGGATCAGTTCCTCCATCAGAATATAGCGGTTCGGGTGATCCGGAATCCTTGCCAGACGCGGGAGCACGTCCAATGTACACGGAACAATCCCCAGCTTGACATTCTTATCATTTTTCTTTTCACCTTTTTTATCACTTTTAGAATTTTTCTTTGATCCGAGAATCACCACCGCGTAAATCGCTTTATTCTTCAAAAACGGAAACGGCTGTTTTTTCCCGACCACCTGCGGTGCCAGCAACGGACGGATATCATGTTCAAAATATGCATCCAGAAACTGCGCATCCTTCGCATCGATCTGATCGTGATATGTCACGATCTCAACACCATGATCCCGCATTCCCCTGTTCAAAGCAGCATAAGCGGAATCCTTTCTCTGTGTCAGCAGCTTCACCTGATCGAAGCAGGCATATATCTGCTCCTGGCAGGTCATGTTCGTCTTATTATCCCGGATATCCTTCGAGACAAGCATCTGATCATACAATGAACCAACCCGAACGCCGAAAAACTCGTCCAGATTGCTCTGAAAAATCGAGGCAAATGACAATCTCTCACAAAACGGATTCGTCTCATCCTCTGCTTCCTCCAGCACACGAACATTAAACTTCAGCCAGGACAACTCTCTGTTATCAAAACACGTATGTTCCATAACTCTCCTCTCCTTTACAACCGGTCAATGGTCTTTCGAATCCTTAAAAACTTCTTATCAATATCCGCGATCTCGATCGCGCAATTTTTCAATTCCTTCTGCATCTTCTGAAACTTCGCCTCATCCATCTTCTTATTTTTGTAGCTGAGCTGATGATCCAGCATCGCCCAGTAATTCATCGCCGCTGACCGAACCTGAATCTCCAGATGAATCGGAGTTTCCGCAGAAGGCATCTCCGCAATCATGTGGATGCTCCGGTATCCGGTCTGTTTCGGATGGGCAATATAGTCCTTTACCTTTATGAAATTAAGCTGCGGCAGCTTCCGAATCTCCTTCATCACATGGTAAACATCATCCTGAAAGGAGCAGACCACACGGATACCCGCCATATCGTGAAGGGTCTCCACCGCTTTCTGAAGAGTTCCGCTCCGTCCCTTGCGGATCAGTTTATTATAGATACTCTCCGGCGTCTTCACTCTGGAAGAAATATACTGCACCACCTGCCGGTCATATTCCGCATCGACCCTGGAGGCGATCTCTTCCAACATCGGCATAACCGCGGCGATCATCCGCCCGCAAATATCCGACAGACCGGCCTGTTCATATTCTGATAATAACTGTTCATGTTCATTCATCCGGTCTGATTCTGTTTTCAAAATCGTCTTCCCCCCCCTATATATCCGCTGCGGCAAAAGAAATGATTCATATATCAGTCTCACTGTTTATTATATAAAACAGAGAAAAATACCGCTATCATATCCATGTAAAATTTATATAAATAATTTTACATTCCCCGTCCTCACACCGGTCAATACCTTCGATCATAATCCTCCGTCAGTCATTCTGCAAAATTTCCAATGCTTTCTGTATCTGGTTATCCAGATCAT
The DNA here is from genome assembly GCA_021201035.1 of Clostridiales bacterium. Taxonomy (GTDB): domain Bacteria; phylum Bacillota; class Clostridia; order Lachnospirales; family Lachnospiraceae; genus Eubacterium_I. Next base: position 2,566 of record JAJQFQ010000209.1, on the reverse strand, counting down.
AGCTGTAGGTATCATCCTCACCGCCCAGAAACTCATACTCAATCTCTATATCCGGCGTAATACCGATGCCCTGGATACAGGTACCGCCCGGCGTATAATACTTATGCGTCGTCACTTTGAAGGCGCTTCCGTCCGTCAACGTATGCACTGACTGCACAACGCCCTTTCCATATGTCGTAGTGCCGACAATGGTGCCGGCATCGCGATCCTGAATCGCCCCTGCAAAAATCTCTGAGGCACTTGCGCTGTTCTCATTCACCAGAACTACCAGCGGAAGATCCAGATATGTGTCATCCGTCGTCGTATACTCCACTCGGTCTCCATTCCTGTCCTCTGTATAAAGGATCAATCCCTCCGGCAAAATCTCATCAAGCATATCGCATACTGTTGTGAGTACACCGCCCGGATTCGACCGAAGATCCACGATCAGCGACTCCATCCCCTGCGCCTGCAGTTCCTCCAGCGCCGTCGTAAACTGCTCCGTCGTCGCCTCGGTAAATTCGGATACCGCAATGTAACCGACTGATCCGGCCAGCATATCGCTCGTCACCGTCGGAAAAGTCAGGTTCCTTCGCTCAATGTCATACTCGATCATCTCTCCATTCCGGTAGGTAACCAGATGAACCGTGGTATTCTCCTCTCCCCGGATAAAGGTAACCAGTTCCGAAAGTTCCATGGATGCCGCTTCGTAATCATCCACCATGGAGATGACATCCCCCGTCTGCAATCCTGCCTCCTGCGCAGGGGAACCGTCATACACGTGCACGACCGTGACGGTCATCGTATCCTCATCCTGCTGCAGGCTCGCTCCGATACCGCAGTAAGTACCTTCCAGCGTACTTTCCAGAAGATCCTGGTATTCCTCCTCCGTATAATATCTGGAATAACTGTCCAGACAGTCAAACAGACCGACGTAAAGCCCTTCACGCAGTTCCTCTATATCCACATCCTCATAATACGTGCTCTGAATATAAGCCGAAAGCGTCTCAATCTTCTCAACCGTCTCATCATCCAGTACCGCCTCATAAGAAGAAGACGGAAAAATATAAATCTGAAGCAGAGATGAACGCGACAGTCCGAAAACCGCTGCCGCGATCACGGCCACCGCCACAATCAGCCCCGATATAAACCCTTTTGCGAAACCTTTCCGGCGTCTGCCGGGATATTTCCCATTATCCTGATTCTGCTCGGGCAAAAACTGATCCTGATCCAGTTCTATTTTTTCGTTCATATCGTCTGCTCCACTCATCGTTTTTTAATATGATTATACATTTATATGTTTATGAACAGTGATGCGGCTGCCAACATAACCGATTCCGATTCCCAGAATCAGTCCGATCGGCAAAAGAATCGTAAATACCGATCTTACCGGAACAAACGTAAGCATATTATTTAAAAATCCAAACCGATCCGCAACGTAATTAATGACCCGTCCGTATCCGAGATACAAAATGATCAGCGGAATGATTGCCCCGACCGCTCCGATCAGAATACCTTCTATAATAAATGGCGCCCGCACAAAGAAATCCGTTGCTCCGATCATCTTCATGATACTGATCTCTTCTTTTCTCACCGTGATGCCGGTACGGACAGTGTTGCTGATCAGGAAAACCGCCACACAGATCAGGATCACGATAATCGCCACTGAAATAATACCGATCAGTTTATTCGCATCAGACAAAGTGTTCGCCACTGTCTCCGACTGACGCACCGAACGGACATTTTCCAGACTTTCCAGATAGTCTACCAGATCCTGCTGCACCGAAATATCCGACATATATATCTCATATGAAGCCTCGTTGGCCAGCGGATTTTCCGAACCGAACGCGGCGGCCGCATCCTCATTTCCCTCGAAGTAAATCATTTTGTACTCTTCCCACGCCTCATCCGCAGAAACATAGTTAAAATTGGACACCTCATCTCTGGACGAAATCTCATATCCGATCTGATCAATGCGCTCCTGCGAAGTTCCCTCATCAAAAAATACCGTAACCGCCACACCGGATTCCACATCCTGCACGACGCTCTGAAAGTTCACCAGAATAGAATAAAAGACACCGAACAGAAAAATACAGGCTGCCATGGTCGCGATGGACGCAATGGAAAAAACCTTGTTTGTCCAGACGTTTCTGATGCCCTCTTTTATCGTATAACCTAATGTACTGATCTTCATGACAGCTCACCACCCATCTGTGTATCGCTCACCACATGCCCCTGCTGCAGAGCAATCACGCGCTTTTGCATTCTTGAAACAATTTCCATATTATGACTCACCACCAGAACCGTCGTACCGCGCTGGTTGATCTCTTCCAGAAGCTTCATAATCTCCCACGCGTTATTCGGATCCAGATTGCCGGTCGGCTCATCCGCCAACAGAATTTTCGGTTCATTCACCAGTGCACGGGCAATGGCCACTCTCTGCTGCTCGCCGCCGGAAAGCTGATGCGGTTTTGACTTATACTTTGCCGCCAGGCCGACCTGAGACAGACTTTTCGGCACCCTGTCTTTAATAGAACGGTTAGAAGCGGATATCGCCCGCTGCGCAAAGGCCACATTATCATAGACA